>CAJGDA010000001.1 GCA_904501935.1 uncultured Methanobrevibacter sp.
CGAGGCCCAATTGACGGCAGCAATACGATTTCACCATCAAAGACAACATCATCAGCTATGGACAAGTAATGTTCATCTGGATAGTTTCCATCTGGACATCTAGGATCAACTTCTAAAGGTTCAAGGCCTAACAATTGAGGTATATCAATGTTTGTGTGAATACCTGGAGCCAAAAATACAGGAAGCGCAATTATTTTATCTAAATCTTCAACTTCTACCTTCAATATTTCAACAGCACCGGCAATAGTAGGTTCTGAAACCTTCATGTAACCTATTTCAGCAGCAATACCAGACTTGTTGATGAATTTTTCCTTAATTTCTTCGAATACTTCTTCTGCATAAGGCAAGGTACTTCCATGACTTACCAAAATTACAGCGGAACTATTTGATGACTTTGAATTTGTATCCATATGAAATAACTCCGTCTTCTCCATCTTCTCTTACTCTTCTGAATACCATCTCTACATCGTCACCGATTTCGAGAGCATCAACATCACAATCAACGAGTTGTGTGGTCAATTTTGCACCTTCTTCAAGCTCAATTACAGCAACAGCGTATGGAGCTGATTTTTTAAAATCATCGGGTGCTGATCTAATTACTGAAAAAGTATGAATTTTTCCTTTTCCTGAAAATCGGAAAGGTTCAAGGTCTCCTTTTCTTCTACAATTAGGACAAACTACACGGGATGGAAAAAACAATTCACCACAAGTGTTACATTTTGAACCTATAAGATTATATCTTTGTTGTATATGACGCCATGTTCTTACAGTATCTGACATGTGAATCCTCCATATATTTTCTAATAAGTATAATTTATCTAAAATAATATAAATAACTATTTTTTTTATTACTATTTTAGCTGAAATTCAAAAAAAATATTACATAATTTCACAAAATCATACAGTCGCACTTCAACAATCAACTTATAAAATCATCCCTAAATTTTTAAAAATGAAAATCGACTCAAAAGGAAATATGATTGTAGGTACAACTGCCATTTTAATTGTAGCATTGCTATTTATTTGCATTTTTGTTGTAAGTTCAATAAATATGATTGAAAACAAAAATACTGATTTTAAAGCAAATGACAATTTCAAATATATAATTGATGACTATAGCGCCAACTTGGAAGTTCACGGACGAAGTGCAATAGATAAAGCTACCTCAAAAGTTTATAATGGTTTGCCTATCTTAAACAGCAGAAATCAAATCAAAAACAACTTGAATGACATTTTAGATGAAAAAAACGAAGAATATAACAAAAAATACGGAGTAAAAATAACATCTGAAACACTTTCAGTCGAAAATACAGAATCGCCTTGGAAAATCCTATTTAAAGTTAGATTAAATGTTGAAAAAGATGGTGAAAATTTTTCTAAAATCATTGAAAAAAACACATCGATTGAAGGTTTGCGAGACCCATTGCCAATTGCAAAACTAACTGTATTGTCTGGAATCTTAACATATGATAATCAAATCCACTATAAAACTGCATTATCAGCTTACATGGTTTTGCATAATTTAAAATCTCCTGAATCATACATAGAAGCAACAGCTCCCCTCATTATACGAAAATGTCCATATGATCCATACATTCACCATGGCGATGAGGGAGTATTGGATGATTGTCTTAAAAATGGATACTTTCATGAAAGTGCTGACGGAAGCTGCTATTTATGCAGACTGGAAGGTAAAGGAAAGTGTCCGCATTATGGGTTTGAAGTATTCATTCAAACACACACACCACTTAAAAATGAGTCATTATCTTGTTCTGACCATGTAGTTTTTGCTGACCATTATAATGGTGAAAAGATTGACTCTGATGATATGAATAGCTTAATTTTAGATTCTTCTCATAGAAAAAAATACGGGTTGTGAAAATGGACAATAGAGGAAGCAGTACAATAGAAATTGGAATTGTCTTAATAATAATTTTGTTGATAATCGGAGTATCATTAACATCATTTGAAAATACAACCAATAAAATTGTTGATTTACAGGAAAAAGAAAATATGGAGATACAGGCTTCAGAATTTGTTGACAATTTGATAAACAATCCTGGAGTGCCTAAAAGCTGGCATGAATCAGGCAGGGGAACGCCGGGATTGGCCATAATTAATGAAGGTGGGGAAATTATACCTAACAGTGTTTCATACTCAAAATTTATCGCTCTTGGTAAAAACTATAAAAAGCTTGTCGATGAAAAATCATTCAATTCAAAAATTAAAACGTCGATGGAAATAATACCACAAAATAGTACTATTTCAAGTGTAAAAATTGGTTCAAGTGACTATGTAAATAATGTATTTGTTGTGAATAGATTAATAAAATGCGACTTCTACAAAAAATATGTAATGAAAGATTTTGAAAATGAAGGAAAATGCAATCGTGAGCATGACCAAGGTTCACATTCCTGCAATTACTTTAAGGTCTTTAAAGAAAACGTTGAACAGTCAGATTACTATCTGCTTGTTGATGATAATGCTAAATACCTCGTTGATACGACAATTTTTAAAGGAAAACATTGGCAAAAATCATCTGATGCAATTTATTTAAATGATAAAATTGATTTCTACAACAACACAAGTGCTATCGTGTTCATTCACTTCGATAAACCACACGCAAAGGCTCTATTGGTTAGCGTTCCTAAAAATTTTGACAAAAACAAGATAGAATATGATTTCTTCAGAACAAATGAATGTAAATTGATAGTAAAATCTTGGCACTAAAACAAAGTACCTAATATAAGCAGGGATACTGAAATTAAAATCAGACTGGAAATTGAATCTGTTACGCTTGTTGAAATTGGAATAACAATATTATCTGGGTCAAAATTATGATTATAGGAAGTTGTTGAAATATAATAGACAACAAATGCCATTATTGTAACCAAAATTAATCCTGATAATGTACTAATAGGAATAATCCTATCAAATCCAACACCAACTGTATCAAATGCTATAGATGACACCTCTGCAAGTATACCAATAAACGGATAAACTATAATAGCTAAAATAAAGCAGATTACAAAATTATGAAGTGCTTCACCTTCCGGTTTGGCTAATGGTTCCACTAACCCTGAATGCAATCCTGATGATAGTCTTGCTCCTAAAATACTAATCAAACTTCCGCTTTCACCTGAAAATAGTGGAACTAATGTCAATAAACTAGGATTTGTCAGTAATGTTTCAACTGAACTGTTTAAAATTCCACCTGCTGAACCTCCTAAAAAGGAACATAAAAGCAAAATCGGTGTAGATTGCTTTAAAATAGTTCTTGTCTCATCTGACAAGCGATAACAATGAATAAAACTTATCAATACTCCAACTACAATAACAACTAGCACAATATATTTTACAATGATATTTACATCTAATAAATTCAATATAAAAGTTGATGCAATAATAGCGGGCAATGTAAACAAGTCTCCAAAAGCTGCAATAATTGGGCTTGTGATATTATCCGGATCCCAACCATGCTCAAAACTTTTAAATGAAACAAACATTGTTATAGGGAGCATTATTAAGTTAGAAATAATGCCTGCTATTGTACAAATCAATACAAAATCAATTACAGACATTGATGGTGAATTTAACAATATACAGAATATTTTAGCCACTATTCCTAAAAATATTGATAAAACAAGAGTTAAAACAAATGATGAAAATATATTGTTGTTTAAATCATCTGAAAATCCAAATTCTGGAGATATTAAACCAATATGTAAACTAGAGGATAGCCTTGATGCAAATGATCCAAAAATATTTCCTCTCATGCCAATAGCTCCAGGAATAACTACTAGAAGCCCCGGGAATGTTTCGAGGAAAAATGTCATTTTACCTAAGATAATACCAGCTATCAAATCTCCAATTGCACAAATTAAAAGAGCAATTAATCCCTCTTTGATAATATAGCTGCGTTCAGCGTAAAACTCTGAGAACGCTTGAGTAGATAGTGAACTGCGAATCTTCTTCTGTTTGTCTTTCACACATATCACTACCCATAATCATTTTTTTCACAACCTAATCTTCGTCTTCTAATTCTTCTGGAATATCATCTAATGAACAAGCTCCGGATGCCAATTTTTCAAGTAAATCTGCACCTTCATCTGTTCCTTTTAAAATTAATGTATCACCAGGCAAAAGTGTAGTGTTCTTATCAGGCCCATAAATCCAGGATGAACCTCTTCTTATTGAAATTACTCTCATACCTGTACGGTTTACTAAAAGTAAATCTCCTAATGTATTGTTAGCAAGTTCTGATGATTCATCAACAATCACTCTAGCAATACTTTTATCTGATTCTTCCATCACCATTTTAAATACAGGATGTGGTTTAAAACCAGTTATAACTAAATCAGCCAAATCTTTTGCTGCATTAGCCATACTTTCAGTTGCTTCTGCAATCTCAAGCAAAGCAGTTAATTTTTCAGCATCTTCATATGACCTAGCCGCTACTAATGATTCCTTTTTGATTTCATAATTCATTGCATTAACTTCATTTTCTAATGTAAGCACTTCTTCTGCAGCAGTTTTACTATTAAATAACACAGCAGAGTATGCTAAATCAACCATCAGTTCCGACATGTTTTTCATTTCTATTAAAAGATTTTTAATTGACAATTAAATTACCTCATAAGTCATTTGGATTAACATGCAATAAACATGCTTTTCTAAGTTTCAATAATGTTTTTTTCTTTGATTTTAAATCGTCGACCTCTTCTAAAATGTTTTCTAAAGGTTCTCTTAAACACTCAACTGCCTCTTTTGAATGCAGCCACATGCATTCTTTGCAGTTCCAAACATTCTTGCCTTTAATCCAAGATCCACCAGTTGTTGAATCTCCACAAGGATAAAACGGACAATAGCAGAAATCACAATATTGTCCATCATAATGACAAGGATAAAATTCGCATTCACGGTTCGGACCATGGCCCACTTCACCGTTCAAGAATTTTTCATAATGATTTCGTGATAATTCATGGATATCTGACCTTATAACATATCCTCTCGGTGTTACAAGCTTATCATCCTGAACGTAAGTCAGATCGTTTCCAACAATCAATGTGCAAGACATGTTGACAATGTCTTCAGTCAAGTCCTTAATCTTTACGATTGTAGTTTTAGGCGGTTCATATGTACTATCAACAATACCTATTAAAGCATCTTCACCTTTAATATCTAAAACTGCTTGTTTAAATCTTCTAAATGGTTCTTTACGGGTTTTACTAATAGGATTATATATTGCAACGATTAAATTAGCTTCAAGTGCATATCTTAATTTTTTCTCAATTTCGGATAATGGAGTCAAAATATTGCTTAGGCTGATAGCTGCAAAATCATGCAAAGGAGCTCCTAAATGAGCTGATGCATAATTCAATGCAGAAACTCCAGGATAAACTTTAACTTCAACACCGTCATATTTACTTACGATTTGATATAATACATTAGCCATTCCAAAGACACCCGGGTCACCTGAACTGATTAATGAAACGGTTTTGCCTTCAAGGCTTTTTTGAATAGCAAATTCTGCCCTAGCTATTTCATCACCCATGCCCTTTTTAACAATTTCCTTATCGGAAATCAAATCCTCAATTTGGTTAATATACTTTTTATAACCTATTATGACATCAGACTCTTCAATAGCTTTTAAAGCACCTAAAGTCATATTTTCTCTATTTTGACCTATTCCTATTACATTAATCATATTATCACTGGTATAATTTTAAAACTGAAGTTATAGTAATTGAATTAAGATTTACCCTTAATCCGCTTCCTTTAAAAGTGGCATCGCCTGCTGCAATAATCTTATAGGAAGGATCTTGACTAATAACAATTTGTCCAGAAGTTGAATTTGGTGAAGCGTAACCTAAAGCTTCAATAGAAACTGTTATGTTCTCATTACCTGTGTCATCGCGAGTGGTAACATTCATAGACTCAACATTAACACCATCAACCTTCGATAGATTCTCCAGCTGCATCGCAACATCTTTCTTATTGCTTATGGTAACCGGAGTTGGATCTTTAATTAAAGCGTCATTAACTTTTTCAGGGTTAAAAAAGTTAGTGATTTTATCTATCTGCATATCTATTAGCCCCTGAACATTCGGAGCTTCAGCGGTAACAATTGTATATGAACTAAAGAGTCCTACTTCAAAAAATACAACAAATAATATTATAATTAAAATAATTCTAATATATTTATTCGCCATGTTATCACAATCATTATCTTATAATATGATAATTTCTATTGTTAATATATAATAAAGATAACTAAATTTCAAACAAAAATCAATTTTAAAAAATAAAATTCTCAAAGTTTATTAACGTAGAAAATAAAAAAATTAATTAATGTCAACTAGTAAAATTCTATTGAAATTTGCAAAAAAAGGAATCAACCTATCACCTGAAGCTTATAATAGGGTTATTAATGCTGAAAATCCAATTGATTTTGCATCTTCACTAATAGTTAAACTAAAAAGTGATAAATTCACTTCGAAGGATTTAGTTTCCGTTAGCGGTGAAATGGTTGATGAAATTACAGGTACTAAAAAAGAAAAGACAGACGACATAAAAGTTACACCCGATGAAACACCACTAACCGAATTAGAAGATCCAAAAAAGGAAGTATCCCCAATTGAAGAATTGAAAAAAGATAGTGACAAGCAGGAAAAACATGTAAATGAAGAAATATTAAAAGCTTCTGAAACTGTTGAGGATACTAAAATTAAATTCAAAAGAAATGAAAAGAAGACCAACGTCAAATATGACTTTAAAATCCTGCAGGACACTTCCAAAAAATCATACACAAGCGGGGAACTTGAAAACCTCATCGCTTATTTCAAAAGCAGATATGAAAAGCTTGCCAATATACTACAAAAAAGACCTGAGCTCAGGAATTTCACAAAAATAGCTGATATTGACGATTCACAAGAAAACTTAACCCTAATTTTAATGGTCCGTGAAATCAGAACAAGTAAAAACGGTCATAAAATCGTTGAATTTGAAGATGATACCGGAAGCATTTCAATATTATTCACAAACAAAAACGAAGAATTATTTGCTGATGCTGAAAAACTCGTGAAGGATGAGGTTGTCGGCGTCATTGCAAACAAAAGTAACGATTCAAACTTTGCATTCGGTCAGCAAATTATCTATCCAGGCGTTTTAAGAATTCCTGAAAAGGAAATGGACTTTGGAATTGTATTTTTATCAGACGTTCACATTGGAAGCTTGACATTTCTAGAAGATGCATTCCAAAGATTTATTGATTGGATCAACTGTGAATATGGTTCAGAAGATCAAAGAAGAGTAGCCGAAGATGTCAAATATCTCATCATAGGCGGGGATATAGTAGACGGAATAGGCGTATATCCAAATCAGGAAAAAGAACTGGCAATTAAAGACATAACACAACAATACAATGAAGCTGCCAAATTTTTAGGAAATATCAGAAGCGATATCAAAATTATCATTGCTCCTGGAAACCACGACGCATCTAGGGTGGCTGAACCACAACCGGCGGTGCCTCAAGAATATGCAAAAGCATTGTATGAACTCGACAATGTCGAATTTATTTCAAATCCGGGTGTCGTATCTCTTGATGGAATAAACGTTTTAATTTACCACGGCCGTAGTTTTGACGATCTTGTAATGGCTATTAAAGAATTTTCACATGAAAGAAACGACTTATTAATGGAAGAATTACTTAAAAAAAGACATTTAGCTCCAATTTATGGTGAAAGAACTCCTCTTGCATCAGAACTTGAAGATTATCTGGTGATTGAAGATATTCCTGACGTCTTCCACACCGGCCATGTCCACATTAATACATACAGGAAATTCAAAGGAATTCATTTAATCAACTCAGGTACTTTTCAGACACAGACAGAATTCCAAAAGATTTACAACATTGAACCGACACCTGCTGAAGTTCCTGTTCTTCATAAAGGAAAATATAAACATTTCAAATTTATTGAATGAGGTCTTTTTACATGAAAAAAAATATTGCTGAAATAATTAATATATCAAATGAAATCTATGATAATGGATTAGTATCAGGTAAAGCGGGAAACATCAGTAAACGAATAAAAGGCAGCACTGGAGACATTGTTGCAATAACACCAACATTAAAGTCACTGTCAAATCTAAGCCAAGAAGATATCGTTTTAGTTGATATGGATGGAAATGCACTAACTAAAGGAAACCCATCATCAGAAGTGAATATGCATTTGGAAATCTATAAAAAAAGACCCGATGTAAATGCAATTGTACATACTCACTCAACTTATGCAACAGGTTTTGCCTTTTCCGATAAAAAGATTAAAAGACTGGAAGGATTCGGTCAAATCAAAAAACCATATTTATCAGAAATCAAGTATGAAAAGCCTGGAAGCGATGAACTTGCAAAAAGTGCTAGTGAAAGCATTGGCGATGAAGATGTGTTGATTCTAAAAAATCATGGTGTGATTTGCGTTAGTGACAATTTAAAAGAAGCTAAATTACTTGCAGTTTTTGTAGAGGAAACTGCCAAAACCCAATTCATTACTCATTTACTAAACTCATTTGAAGAATGATTTATTCTTCATCTGAAATAAAATCGGCTTTATTTCTTTTTATCATTCCTTCTTCAATCATTTTAATGATTAATCCAGATAATGAAGTATCTTCATCAATTGCAATTTTCTTTAATTCTTTTTTTAGGTCCACTGGTAAATTTATTGTAGTTTTGCTTATATCTGACATATTATATAATTACATTTTATATAAATATAAATTTTTCTACAATAGTATATTTACCAAAAACTATTTAAAGAATATAATAACATAAATATATTTTAATAGTTTTTAACTTATTTTTATAATTTATTTTGGAGGGGTATTATGAGCAGTCAAATTGATGAAGTATGCGAAATACTTGACTATATTGCAGATAATAACACTGTACCTCGTAATATTAGAGAGGCAGCTGGTGATTCCAGTAACTTATTAAAAGATGAAGAACAAGATCAATCAATCAAAATAAGTACCGTTTTAGGTAAATTAGATGAAATTAGTAACGATCCAAATATTCCTGTTCACGCTAGAACATTAATTTGGGAAGTTTTATCTAAATTAGAATCTATCTAATTCTTTTTCTTTTTTTTATATTATTTTTCTACAGCGACAGCTATTGTAACGCCATCATAAGATGTTTTTTTATAAATTAATTTTGAATCGAAACCTGCCATAATTAAGGCTGAAGGTTCACAAACACCATATATTCCGAATTTTGATTTTACAAACTCTGATTTTTGCACATCATTGGATTCAAATAATTTCAATCTATCCAAATCAACGAAATTTACAGGAATATCTAATTTATCAGACAAATCAAGAATGCCTTGTTCATCCTTCTTAATTTCTGCTGATGCTAACATGTTGATTCTTGATTTATGTATTTTCAAATCATTTATTGATTTAATTAATCCTTTATAAATTTTAATGCATTCCTTTCCACGTCTGCAGCCTATTCCAACAACTATTTTTCTTTCCTTTAAAATCAGCTTGTGACTGTCAAATTGAACATTAATTTCATCTTCACAAACATCTTTTGAATAATGAATTGAAACATCTATTTCAAGTGTAACTTCATTCAAATATTCAAACAAATATTCAAAATTTTTATTGGGATTAAGTGTGAATGAAATTTCTTTCCCATCAAGTATTGCCTTGTTGAAGAACAAAATTTCCTTTGGATTGTCAATTGACAAATAGAGGTCCTTTGCAATTACATCTATTCCCAATCTGTTATTGACATCTGTAGAAGTTGTAATGACTGGTATTGCATCAAGAAGACCAGCCACTTTTTGAGTTAATTTATTTGCACCACCCAAATGGCCTGATAATGTTGAAATGACAAAATTAGCATTATCATCAATGTTTAATATAGCAGGATCACTGACTTTTGATTCAATCAGTGGTGCAATAGATCTAATCAAAATTCCGGAAGCCATTATTGCAATAATCGCATCATATTCATAAAACAATATAGGGAAATATTTTTTAACATTCTTATGGTATAAATCCACTTTAATTATAGTTGAATCATTATCCAATTTTTCCTTTAAACTTAAAGCTAATTTTTGACCCTTGTCTGAAACGGAAATTATTGCAATTCTCATAATATCACATAAATTAATGTAAATAAAACAATGACAGTTATTGTAAATAAAATAATTGATAATTTTGATAACTTTACTGCTTTTGAAATATCATCTGCTATGATTTCTTTATTATCATCACCTAAAATATAGGTATCCTTTTTTATAAGCTGAATATTCAGTGCCCCTGCAGTTGATGCCATTGTATAGCCTGAGTTTGGAGAAGGACATTTTCGGGCATCTCTCATCATGACATTAAAACTGTTTTTACCGTCAAATTTCAACAGATATGCTGAAATAACAACATAGATTCCAGCAATTCTTGAAGGAACATAATTCAAGATATCGTCAATTTTTGCTGCAAAAAATCCAATATCCTTTAATTCATCAGTTTTATATCCAACCATTGCATCAAGCGTATTGAAAAGCCTGTAAAGCATTGGAATTAGCAGCAAGAAATACAAATGATAATTAAATGGTTTATATAAAATAATCACACCAAAAATAAAATAATAAAATATCGGAGCCACATATGAATCAGTTATATTTTCAGTCAAGCTTTCAATTACAGCTGAAACAATAAAGCTTTCTGTCAATTCTTCAGTGTTTCTGCTTACAAGGTATGAAACAGATCTTCTGGCTTTATCAATGCTTTCATTCAAATCGTTTTTCACATCTATTGCCGTTTGCAAAAGCATATTTACAGAATAAAAAGATGATAAAAGGATAGAAAACACAATAAATAACAATATGACATTAACTGAACATATTATATAGATAAATAACAATATCAGGCTTGAGGCTGCAGCACAACAAATTACAAGCAGTAAACCAGATATTTTGCTTTTTATATCAATGAACAATTTTTTAAAGAAATTAATTATTGAACCCATTATCACAACAGGATGGATTCTTCCTGGCATTTCACCGAAAATGACATCGATTGCAAGTGAAAACAGTAATGCCAATATGATAAATATGAATAATTTAAATGAAACTATATTATTAACATTTGTAAAAATAATTTCATTGATAAATTCATTATATTCAATCATAGTTTATAATATATATAATAAAAAAATAAATAATTTATTATAAATTTTAATCGATGATGATATAATGATTTTACAAGATACAATTGAAAAATGGTTACTAGACGAAGACATGTTGCGTGAGATGAAATATGATGAAAATGCTGATTTTCATTTCATTGTTGAATTTCCAAAAGATAACATTATGGATGTTGTAAAACCAAAAGGAAAAGATTGTATAGTTATAGCTTGTGCAACTATGGTTTCACCTGAACATAAGAATTTGATGATTCCAGCAGATTCAAGCGTTAAGAAAGATTTCATATTGGATTTGAATTTTGGATTGAATAGCTTTTTAATTGATTATGAGCTTAAGATTAATCAGGAAATTTTGCAGCAGTTCGTTATTTCTGATCAGATATTTGAAGACGGATTAACTAAAGATGCATTTATCAAAACATTGAAGAGGGTGTTTAAGTCTAAATTGCATTGCATCTGGTTAATTGATAAGAAGTTTGGTCGCCTCCATTCTAATGTCAATGCTTCTAATGAGAATGACATGTTCATCTAGAGAGGGAGAGGTGCATTTCAAGTATAACACTTTGCGAAGGTATATTAAGAATGAAGGGATATATTTCAACTGTAACACTTGAAATTTATCTCTGCTATTTTTTCTTTATTTTTTATTTAAATGAATTTTAGCTTGTTTTCCACTTTTTACACTTGAAGTCCATCCCTTCATTTTCGGATTTTGGATGAAAATATTTACACTTGAAACACATGTCTCTCTCTTTGTTTAGAACCATGATAAATTTTTCAAAATTATGTAATTCAAGCCATTTGAGGCCGTATTTTTAATGTTTTACCTTATAATTTACACTTGAAATTATTATTTTATATTTGAAATAGTACAATTTCATATTTAAAATTATATTGGATATAACTTAATATTTTTTAAATTATCAATATTTTTGAAGTTATTATCAATAAATAATAATTGTTATTTATTTTTACTTGATTAAAACGATTTTAATCTATTTATTTTTTTACACTTTAGTCAATTTTATTAACTTTTTTCAAAATTGTAATAAAAACCTTTATTTATGATAGGATTTATAATAATAACACTGGAAACTATACTTATAATTTTCATTAAATTTTTAAGGTGGACAAATGTCAAATATTTTTGAAGAATTGGAAAGTGAGGAATCAATTGCTCCAACTATATTTAAGGATAAGCGTCCTTTAGATCATAGATGGTTGCCTGACAAGTTGGTTCACAGAGAAGACCAAATAAGGCAAATAGCCAAATATTGGGTTGATGTCTTAGGCGGTGTCACTCCGTCTAATGTTACCCTATATGGTAAAACCGGAACCGGAAAAACAGCCGCATCAAAATTTGCTCGTGAACAGCTTATCGATATTGCTCGTAAAAAGAATGTTTTTGTGAAAGTTGAATATGTCAGATGCACTGATTATACAACTGAATATCAGGTTATTGCCGAATTGTGTAACAGATTAGGACGTGATGTTCCAAATCGTGGTTGGACAAAAGGGGAAGTTGTTAATGCATTTAGAGAAATTTTCAGACCTGACGTTTTTGGTAGAAAATTGCATTTGATTGTTATCCTAGATGAAATTGACATATTGCTCAATAAAGACGGCGATGGAATATTGTATACCCTTACAAGAACTGGCAATGTTTCTGTTTTATGTATCAGTAATTATTTAGACTTTAAAAATTTAATTGATTCCAGAGTTAACAGTAGTTTAAACGATAAAGAAATAGTATTTCCACCTTATGGAGCAAATCAATTGTCTGATATATTATCCGAGAGAGCAGAAGTATCATTTAATGAAAATGTATTGGAAGATGATGTTATTCCATTATGTTCAGCAATGGCTGCAAAAGAAGAAGGTGATGCAAGATATGCTCTTGATTTGCTTAAGAATGCCGGTGAATTAGCTTTTGATGAGGATTCAGATGTTGTTACAATTGATCATGTAAGAAGAGCAAAAGACAAAATTGAACATAACAAGATTATTGAAATCATATCCACTTTGCCTCTCCAGCAGCAAAGGGTTTTAGAAGCCATCTTATATTTAACAAAACAAAAAGAAGAGATATCTTCAGGTAAACTGTACGATGCCTATACGGATATATCAAAAAAAGACGCTGTTACCTATAGAAGAATTTTTGACTTTATTGGTGAGCTTGAAATGTTGGGAATCATATCTACAAACACAATTTCCCGTGGACGTGCTAAGGGAAGAACTAACATTATTAAGCTTCAATGTGATGAAACATTACTTGAAACAACTCTTTTCACTATTTAGGGTTGTTTTTTATCAATGTTTTTAAAATAGCCATTCTCACAGGAACTGCATTAGCTGCTTGTGTGAAATATTTATTGTATATTGTGTTGTCAACATCGGCATCGATTTCATCGATTCTTGGCAATGGGTGCATGACAATTAAGTCTTTGCCCTCAAGCATTTTTTTGTTGATGATATATGCTCCTTTTATTTTTTGATAGTCTTCAATATCAGCGAAACGCTCTTTTTGGATTCTGGTTACATATAATACATCAACATCATCTATAACCTCTTCAATACTGTTGACTTCTTCATATTCAACATTTGTTTTTGATATGTCGTGAAGTACTTCTTGAGGCATTCTGAGCTCTGGAGGAGATACCAGATAGATTTTGACATTATCAAACAATCCTAATGCGTTTGATAATGAGTGTACTGTACGACCGAATTTCAAGTCTCCAATCAATGCGATTTTCAGATTATCGATAGAACCTATCTCATTTTTAATGGTATATAAATCGAGCAGTGTTTGTGTTGGGTGCTGTCCTGCACCATCTCCAGCATTGATAACAGGAACATCCACGATATCAGATATGAATTTAGATACTCCTTCAAGTTCATGTCTGATGACCAGTGCATCACTGTATCCTTCAAACATTTTTGCAGTATCTGCGATGCTTTCACCTTTGGATACTGAACTTGATCCGCTGTTTTCAAATCCAATACATTCTCCGCCCAGACGTTTCATTGCTGTTTCAAAAGAGATTTTTGTTCTTGTTGACGGTTCAAAAAACATCAATCCTAAAAGCTTTCCTTTCAATTCTTCGGACACTTCTTTGGATTTTGCAATGTTTTCTAATTTTGATGCTTCTTCTAAGAGATACTCGATGTCTTCTCTTTTAAAATCTTTTATTGAAATTATGTCTTTTAACCTAAAAATTCTAATCAACCCTTTTTTCAATCATATTGTTAATGTATTCGGCAAATTTATCTATTTCATCAATGTTTAAAACTGGTAGACTTTTACCATCTTTTTTGTATTCCTTAATCAAATTGTTTGTTTTTCTTTTTTCAATAAAATTTCCCTCGTCAGGATTTAGTTCATATCCAAAATTTGAGTTAAAGTTTGATTTATTGACCAGCTCTTCTGTAAATGTTTTGTTCAGTCTGTCTCTTGTATCGATACCCTCTTCACAGTTCATAACCAAAGCAATAGGCTTTTCTTTGAGTGTTTTCATGTTTCTTGAAATATATTGCTTTAGTGCATTTTGAACTTTACCGTTATATGCAGATCCAGCCAATATAATGAAATTATATTTTAAAAGACATGCTGTTTTAGCTTTTTCTATAGGTATCAATTTAACATTGGCTTTAATTTTGTTGGATAACAATTTGCAAGCCTTTTTTGTTGATTTACTTGAAGTGGAATATATTATTGCGATTTTCATATAATTCTTTCTATCGGTACGACTAGAATGTCTTTTGCACCTGCATTTCTTAGGTCATTTACAAGTTCAAATACTTGCTTTTCATCAATCACCGCTTGAACGGCAACAGTCTTTTCATCAGATAATACTTCGGATATTGTCAGTCCGCCCATTGATGGCATTACCAATTTCACCTTATCCAAATCACTATCTTTAACGTTCATCATAATTAATTTCTTTCTTTCAGCATCAAGAACTCCTTTTATGCTTGTACTGACAGCTTCAATTAATTCTCTTTTTTCTTTTAAACTTTCATTGTTTGCAATAAGCTTGATTGAACTTTCCAAAATTGTATCTATGATTTTCAGATGATTCATTTTCAATGTTGTTCCGGTACTTGTCAGGTCTGTTATCAAATCTGCCAATCCTATGAATGGAGCAGCTTCAGTTGATCCGCTCAATTTGACGATTTTTAAATTCAGGCCATGCTCCTCGAGGTATTTTCTTGTTAACACAGGAAACTCGGTTGCAACTTTCATTTCATCTGTGATGTCATCTATTGAATTGATGTCTGATTCTTCCGGTGCTGCAAAGACCAGTTTTGTCTGTCCGAATTTTAGGTCCAACAGTTCAGTCACATCAGCTTCATTTTCATTAATTAAATCGACACCAGTTATTCCCATATCTGCAACTCCATCATTAACGAATTCCGGAATGTCTGATGCTCTTGCAAACATAATTTCTATATTATCGTAAAAAGTCTTTGAAATTAATTTGCGGTTGTTTTTGTCGATTAAACCTAATCCCGCTTTTTCCAATATGTTTATTGATGGTTCACTTATTCTTCCTTTGGAAGGAACAGCAATTTTTATTTTCATCTTATCTCTCAATTTTTTTATCTAAATATTATATTATTAATCATGTATTAAATACTTTTGATAATTTAATTTTTATTTATTTAATTTATTTAATATTATTTTTGAATTATGAGCATTATTTTGCACAATATTTAAATATTAAGTTATCTTATATTGTTATTTAACTTATGATTTTTGGCTGTAAATCATAAGTTTTAATAAACTATTGTGAGGTGAAAAGCATGTCTGATATACCAAAAGCTCCTATCGCAAGAATTATTAAAGAATCTGGTGCAGAAAGAGTTAGCGAAGATGCAAAAGCTGAATTAGCAGCATACTTAGAAGAAGTTGCTCGTGATGTAGCAAAAGAAGCAAATGCTGTTGCAAAAATCGCAAAACGTAAAACTGTTAAAGCAGAAGATATTAAATTAGCTATCAAAAACTTATAAATAGTTTTTTAGCTTTCTTTTTTTATTTTTTTTTTTAGGTGTTATTATGACAGATAATACTATTTTAATTAAAAATGCAGTGATTTTAAGTCCAAATATAAATTTTGAAGGTAAACAATCTCTTTTAATCAAAGATGATATAATTGCTGAAATTTCTCCTGAAATTGATGAAAGCAATGTTGATAAGATAATTGATGCAACTGATAAAATTCTACTTCCAGGATTAATTAATTCTCATACCCATTTATCAATGACATTATTTAGAGGATTAGCGGATGATTTGAGTTTAGACAGTTGGTTAAACGACCATATATGGCCGATGGAAGCAAATCTAAATGGTGATTATTGTTATATTGGAGCTCTTTTAGGGGCTGTTGAACTCATTAAGTCAGGAACTACAACATTTTCTGATATGTACTTTTACATGGAAGATGTTGCTCGTGCAGTTGATGAGGCAGGAATTAGAGCTGTTTTATCATACGGAATGATTGATTTTGGAGATGAAGAGAAAAGAAAAAATGAAATCAATGAAAATTTAGCTTTATTTGAAGCCTGTAATGGAATGGCTGATGGAAGGATCAAAGTTTTCTTTGGACCGCATTCTCCTTATACGGCTTCTAAGGAATTGTTGATTAAAGTCCGTGAATTGGCTGATGAATATGGTATGGGCATTCATATACATGTATCTGAAACAGAAAAGGAAATCAATGACAGTCTTGATGAAAAAGGATTAAGACCTTTTGAATACTTGGATGAAATTGGTCTTTTAGGTCCTGATGTTGTTGCAGCTCATTGTGTATGGTTAAGCGACAGTGAAATTGAAATCATTAAGAGAAACAATGTTAAGATATCTCACAATCCATGCAGCAATATGAAATTGGCATCAGGTATTGCTCCAGTCTCCAAATTGATTGAAAATGACATTTGTGTTTCTATTGGAACTGATGGTGCTTCTTCAAACAATAATTTGGATTTGTTTGAAGAGATGAAAACTGCTAGCTTGCTTCAAAAAGTTTCCACATTGGATCCTAAGGTTTTGGATTCAGATGAATCAATAGCTATGGGTACCATTAAAGGTGCTGAAGCTTTGGGTCTTGACTCTGAAATTGGTTCTATCGAAGTTGGAAAAAAAGCTGATATTATTTTGATTGACACCAATTCAGCTAATATGGTTCCGGATAGTTCATCCTTAAGTTCAAACGTTATTTATTCTGCAAACGGTTCTAATGTAGATACTACCATCTGCAATGGAAAGGTTTTGATGGAAAATAAAAAATTAGTTGTTTTGGATGAGCAGGAAATTTATGATAAAGCTAGACAGGCAATAAAAGAATTAAAAGAAGCTATCTAGCTTCAAATTCTATTTTATTTTTACCCATTATAATACTCTTTTTCCATTCATCTTTAGTTTCTGGGAAATCGGATCTGAAGTGAGCTCCTCTACTTTCTCTGCGCAATATCGCTGATTTCACGGTTAGAATGCAGATTTCAACCATATTTATTACTTCAAGGGCAGTGACCAAATCCGCATTGTATTGATTTTTATCACTGACGTCAAGGTTTTCAAGGTCCTTTTGCATCTCCTGAAGTTGGCCTAAAGCCTCATTCAAGGTTTTTTCTTCTCTAACGATAGCTACCTTTTCCCACATTAGGTTTTTAATTTTGTTCTTAAATTCCTGCGGTTTTATTGTGCCTTTTTTGATTAGGCCTTCAATTCTTGAAGCTTCTTTATTTACCTGTTCTTCATCGGTTTTGAGTTCTGTTGTTTTTGCCGCTTCTGAAGCACTTACGCCAGCGATTTTACCGAATACCTGTGTGTCTGCCAGTGCATTGCCCCCCAAACGGTTTGCACCATGAACTCCTCCGCAAACTTCACCAGCACCAAAGAGATTTTTCAGTGAAGTGGAAGCGTCAGTATTTATTTTTAAACCTCCCATGAAGTGGTGGGCAGTTGGTGCCACTTCAATTGGGCCATGCTTGATGTCTACTCCTACATTTTCAAATTGCAGAACCATGGTTTCAAGCTTTTCATCAATGTAATCGTCATCCAAATGTGAGATGTCAAGGTAAACTCCGCCGCTTTCTGTTCCTCTGCCTTCAATTATTTCTTGGTAGATTGAACGTGCAACGACGTCACGAGTAGCCAATTCCATTTTTTCAGGAGAATATTTGCTCATGAATCTTTCACCATCTTTATTTATGAGCTTTCCACCTTCTGCTCTTACGGCTTCTGTTACAAGCACACCCTTTTTGGATTCAGGCGCTACCATTCCTGTTGGGTGGAATTGAATCTGTTCCATATCAACAAGATTTGCTCCAGCTCTGTAAGCTATTGCATATCCGTCTCCGTTTTTTTGGAATGTGTTTGATGTTACAGGGTATAATTGACCTGCGCCTCCGCTTGCTAGAATAACGGATTTTGCTTTGAAGTATATTAGACTGGAATCCTTAAGGTTCAATCCAGTTGCTCCAATCACTTGGTCATCTTGGGTAATCAATGAGGTAATCATTACTTCTTCTATGCATTCAATATCTCTTCTGATGATTTCTTCCTTAAGCGCATTCAATAATTCCGCTCCGGTTCTGTCACCTTGATAACAGGTTCTTCTGTAGGTTTGTCCACCAAAAGGCCTTTGGTCTATTTCACCTGATTCCTGGCGGTCAAACAAAGCCCCGAAATTTTCCAAATCAATTAGTCTTTTTGGTGATTCGTTAACGAGTATTTCCACTAGCCTTTTGTCATTGAGGTAGCTTCCTCCCTTAAGTGTGTCATTGAAGTGAGCGTCAATTGAATCGTCTTTGTCAACTGTTTTGAATACTGCGTTGTATCCTCCTTCTGCCATTCCAGTACAGCCAGAACGGAATGATAATCCTTTGGATACAATAATAGCTTTCAGTCCAGCATCATCAACTTCAATAGCTGCTCTTGAACCTGCTCCGCCGGATCCGATTATTAGTACATCTGTTGAGATAGTTTTTATTTCCATTTCAATTACCCTGTAAAATTCGTTATAGTAATACTTTGTTTTTCAGTTATTATATAAATTTCTTAAAAATCTGAAAAATATATTAATCAAAATGATTCAATTAATAGTATTGAATCTATATTTTACAGATTAAATTTTAACATTATTTCAGATAATCCTGTTAAATTAAAAATATGGATTAAATTTTTAACATTAATTATTCTACAATATACTTTAATTAGAGGTTCTTTCATGAAAATCGATGGTGAAGTTACAACTGGTTTGGGAAAAGCAGCGTATTTCCTGTCACAGGAATTCTACACAAATGAGTTTAAGAAAAATTTAGGTTTTGTTCCGTTTCCAGGAACATTAAATGTTGTTGTAAGTGATGACTATTTGGATGGAATCAATGAAATCAAAAATACCTGTGAAAATTTAATCAAGCCAGATGAAGGCTTTGGTGCCGTAAAATATATTGAAGCAAAATTGAATGGTGTAATTGAAGGTGCCATTGTATTTCCAGCAAAAACCACCCATGAAGAAAATTATTTGGAATTTATTGCTGAATGTAAATTAAGGGAAGAATTGAATCTCAAGGATGGGGATGTAGTTTCTCTTGAATTTTAATTTTCATTTCTAATTTTTTCTACATCTTCAAGTGTTAGTTCTGTTTCTTTTTGTATTTCTTCGTTTGTTTTTCCTTCTTTTATCATATATTTTGCCATTTTTTTCTTTCCTTCTTTAATACCTTCTTTAATACCTTCTTTTATTCCTTCTTTTATTCCTTCATCCTTTTGTCTTTGACCGTAATCGTATATAGCACTCATTTTTCCACCTAATGCATCACATATAGCTGTTTTTTTATCTCCATCTTCTAAAAATTTATCTGCTAATAAATAAGCAATACTTTTTACAAGATTATTTACCTTATATTTTTCTAAATCAATAGATAATATTAAATTAACGGATTTTTCAATTTGATGTTCTTGTGTATTTTTACTACCCATAATTGGCACTAATGATAAATCAATTAATTCATAGTCACTGATTTCTTTATTATTTTTAATTTTAGTTTCAATATTATTTATAATGATATCTCCGTCTTCATCCATAAAAGAATAGACATCAAATTTGAATTTAATTGAATCGCCAATAATGTGAATAATCTTTTTTGCTACTTCAGCAGTGCTAATTACTGCTAATTTAACTTCTTTTTTTGTTTTCTTTTTAAAGTTTACCATTGAAAAGTATGCTAAAAATCTGTTTTTATCATTTATATCTATAGATGTACTTTGAAATTCAATTATATAAATTACATCATCTAATTCAATTATTATATCTGCAATTAGTACTGATGCATTTATAAAACGTATTTCTGATGGATTTAACTTTTTCTTTTTTGATTCTATGTTAATTCGCTTTAAAAGTACTTCTACCTCTTCTTCGCTCACATCTTTAAAAAGTAGGTCTTCGTGTTTGCTAACCATAAAATCACTTTTTTTAGATTATGTGTTCTTATTTTATTTATAATATTATTTAAATTGCTCAGTTATTAATAATAACAATTTTACATTCTTTAAACAATTTTTTAAGCTCAAAACAATTTATACACGAAAACAATCATAACCACAAAGTATTTTATATATGATTAATATAACTGTTAATATTTACTCGGGGCGGGGTGCAATTCCCCACCGGTGGTGATTTTGTAAAAATAAGTCCACGAGCACGATTAAGTGTTGATTTGGTGAGAATCCAAAACCGACGGTGATAGTCCGGATGGAAGAGAAATATGTAATTAGTTATTTTTAGCCCTGGTTCTAGTAAATATAGGAGATATTACTATGAATCAAGAAACAAATTTAGATAAGGCTCTAGAAGCTATTAGAAACGGCGAGTTTGTACTCGTTTTTGATGATGATGACAGGGAAGGCGAAGTCGATATGATTATCGCTTCCGAATTTGTAACCCCTAAATCCGTTGCAACCATGAGAAATGATGCAGGCGGATTAATCTGCAACTGTTTGCATTCTGATTTTTGTGATGCAATTCATTTACCTTTCATGGTAGACATCATGAAGGCAGCAACAGAAAAGTATCCGGAACTTGCTAAATTGGCACCGACCGATATTCCATATGATGAGAGGTCATCATTTTCCATATGGACCAACCACAGAAAATCATTCACTGGCGTAACCGACCATGACAGAGCAATGACCATTAGTGAAATGGCATTAATGATGAAAGAAGAAAGATTTGATGAATTCGGGGCTACTTTTAGATCACCTGGTCACGTATGTCTTTTAAGAGGGGCAGATGGCCTTGTGAAAAATAGAAGAGGACACACAGAAATAGGTCTTGCTTTGTGTGAAATGGCTGGCGTTACTCCTGTTTGTGTAGTTTGTGAAATGATGGACGGTGAAACCGGACAAGCTACATCAGTTGCTGATGCTCGCAAATATGC
This sequence comes from uncultured Methanobrevibacter sp., assembly GCA_904501935.1. Classification (GTDB taxonomy): domain Archaea; phylum Methanobacteriota; class Methanobacteria; order Methanobacteriales; family Methanobacteriaceae; genus Methanocatella. The sequence continues at coordinate 21,653 of CAJGDA010000001.1, forward strand.
AGAAGAAAATAATTTGGTCTTGCTTAAAGGCGAAGACATCATCAATAAATACATAGAGGAATAAATCAATTCCTCTCATTGCATTTATTTGCAATGTAATCTGCAATTAATTGGGTATTTTGCTTTATTTTATATGAATTATAAATTCCAAAAGCAACATATTTCCCATCTTTCATTTTAATTTTCAAACCATCTTTAATTTCATTTGACTTATGTATTGAAGCTATTTTTTGCCATTGAATTCTTAACGTTTTACTTCCCAACGCTTTTTCAATATGAATTCCATCATCCAAAATTTTCACTATTTTGACGATGCGGCGATTTTTATCCAGTCCGATTTGAATGTCGCCGTTTTCATCGAAAACATAATCAGGGACCAAACAGGTTGCTTTCCAACCCTGCTTCATCTTTTTTAAAACATGGGCTCTGTCCTTTTTTGTAAGTTTAACGCCTGGTTCTGGACTTAAATTGAGTGCCATTATATCACTTTTCCTTTAATTTCTTCGAATGTGTAGATTTTACCGAATTCCACTTCGCGGGCCATGCTGATTATTTCGTCAACATTTAAATTATTTTCAATTAAATCCATTGCATGGCCTGTAAACAGCTCATATCTGATTTCAACTTCCGGAATGAATCCTCTCATATCTGCTGATTTCAATTTAGGAAGTTTCAACACTTTATCGACATTGGTATTATTCTTGATGTATGGAACCACTTGGTCGAATATATCATCATTGTATACCTTGTTGAGCAGTATTGCTTCTACCGGAACTCCAAATTTGTCAAGCATATTTGCATGTGAAACCAAATCAATTGCGGCTGATTCTATTCCGCCCTTATTTACACCTGAAGCCAGTATCATCGGGATTTTTGATGACATTGCAATTTCAGCTGCTGAAAAAGGTACTTTTTCATTTAAAAGACCTGTAAATACGCTCATCACTCCTTCTATTAGTACAATGTCATAATCTGATGAATTAAGTTTGGATATTGTAGATTCTATGTCTGCCCAACCCAAATGTCCGATTTTTACAGAAGCAAAGTCTTCCATCTTACCTTTTGTCAAATATAATCCTGGTATAATATCACGCACATCAGGACCGACTTTGAGAAGTGCAACCTTATATCCTCTTTTTCTTATTGCACCTGCAAGGCCCGTCATGATAAATGTTTTCCCAGAATCTGATCCGTTGCTTCCAATCATCAGGTATTTTGGCTTTTGAGGCTTGTTTTCCATTTTTGGAACCTTGATGCCTGTGTTGATTCCAACTTCGCTTTGTAGGAATTCCTTTACTTTGAGGTTTCTATTGTAAATGTCATCGATGTCTGTTGCATCTATCTGTTCAAATAGGTTTTCTACAAGAATCGGATTTTCATCTAATATACCGTGAATCATGGTACCGATAACGTTTCCGTCGTCGTTGCATGCTCCGGAGAAAATGTTATATTCGGCTTCCTTGTTGACATCACCGTAATTCATTCTTTGGACTTGTGAATAGAACAGTGGCTTTGCATCCCCTTCGACCTTTCCGTAGGTGTGTGTATGAAAACCGTCAACGTCTTCGATCTGGTTTTTTACTAAAAATGAGTTGTCAAACACCTTTGCCTTTACGCGGTCGCTTGTAATCAATGGTGAGAAATTCACGTCTATTATACCTAGACCATCTTTTACAATAGGCACTGGAGATTTTCTACCTATATCTATTTGATTTGACAGTAGCTGAAATCCGGCACATATTCCGATGATAGGCTTTCCGTCACGAGCCATCTTTTTGATTTCAGTGTTCAAATCCATGTCAATGTCATTTGACTCAATCAATGTTCCGCCAGGGATAATCAATGCATCCAGTTCTTTTGATGCTTTTAAACCATCAACAAGCCCGTTTTCTTTAACAATATCTGTCGGAAGGTTCCCAAAATCTTCAAATCCCGGGACAGCTCCACTGACATAAGCAAGTCCAATTCTTGTCATAAACATAACCTCTTGTATAATCTATTGTATTTAATTTATATTAAATTTTAGAGGTGTATTTCAAGTGTAAATTTTTAGAAGTCTAACTGTTCTGCAATGCACATTTTGCAAACTGCATTTGGAGAATCAATATTTGCATCTTTTACAGGACAATAATAGATGCCAGCATGTTCTTCAACTTCCAAAGATCCTGGAAATGGAGTTCCCACAGGATGTATTGGTTCTTCAAGAATAAAAGTAGTATATAATGATATAATTGCATAGATTAAAGGAAATTTAGTTTTTGTGCTTATAGTTTCATTTTCATTATATGATTTCAATGTAGCTAATGCGTCAATGAATTCTTCCTTGTCAATGCTCTTTTCGTAGTGATTTTCATCACTTGAAACATATTTTAAACGGCCTAAGAAATTCTTTGCATAGATTCCCTTGCTTTTTTCACGGTAAGATTTCTGAATATATTTTGACTCTTCATTCATTTCAGCGGAAACCTGCATTAAATCAAAAACAGAAATTGTGCTTGAATGTTTCTTTAAAATATTTAAAACAGCATGTTTTGATATTGTTGATTCGCTGCTTACAACATCTTTAAAATCATTATAAAAGTCATTGTATTTCATAAATAAAAAAAATTATTGAGTGTTTTCAAAGACACTCATAGCTTTAATAATTTTTTCGTCATCCAATGGTTTTGCCTGTATTTGCAATCCTACTGGAATGCCGTCGACTTCACCGGCTGGAATGCTTGCTGCAGGAATACCTGCAAGGTTAGCTATTACGGTTAATATATCGTAGGCATACATTTCCATAGGTTCTAACTCAGCGCCAATTTCGTGAGGAAGTTTAGGCACGGTTGGCCCTACAATCAAGTCCACATTTTCAAGCATTGAGGTAATCTCTGCTCTGATTACTGATCTTGCTTTCAATGCTTGCTTGTAGTATTTACCACTGAATTCTGCTTCTGCAATGTGGGAACCTATTTTGATTCTTCTAAGTACTTCATCACCGCATACTTCTTCGATTCTTGAACCGTAGTCCCTTCCATCATATTTTCTGGTTGCGGAGAAGAATTCTACATAGTTAATTAAGTAGTAGGTTGGCAAACATAAATCGATATAATCAAAGCTTACTTCAACAAGCTCAGCGCCTGCATCAACTAATTTATTGATAGCTTTATTGACGGTCTTGTTGATTTCTTCATCGGTAACTTCGATGAACTCTTTACACACTGCTATTTTCATACCTTCTAGGGATGTTTCATCTAATAATTCAGTAAAGTCAGGTTTATCCCAGTCCAAGGTAGTACATTCGGTTTCATCATAATTTGCAATTGCGTTTAATGCTAAAGCTATTCCGCTCACGTCGTTTGCTAGAGGTCCGATTTGGTCAAGACTCATTGACAAGTCCAAAAGTCCTTGTCTTGAAACAGCACCGTAGGTTGGCTTGAATCCGACTACTCCACAATGTGAAGCCGGATTTCTGATAGACCCGCCGGTGTCGGATCCGATTGCAATGTCACACATTTCAGCCGCTACAGCCGCAGCACATCCACCTGATGAACCTCCAGGAATTCTGCCCATTGCCTTAGGGTTTTGGGTTGGTCCATAGTATGATGTTTCAGTTGAACTTCCTGCTGCAAATTCATCCATATTTAAAATACCGATGATTACGCCGTCTTCAGCTAGAATTTCATCAACGACAGTTGCATTGTAGCTTCCAATATAGTCTTCTAGGGTTTTGGAAGCTGCTGAAATGATTAAGTCTTCAACATTAATGTTTGCTTTAATACCAAATACTAATCCAGCTAAAGCACCTACGTCTTCACCTTTAGCTATTTTTTCATCAATAGCTTCCGCTTGCTTTAATGCATTTTCATAGTTTAACTCAATGAATGCATTAATTTTTTCGTTATTTTCATCAATAACTTTAATGAAGCTTTCTACATTTTCTTTAGCTGTCATTTCTCCACTTTTAATGGAGTTTAACTTTTCAATAACGTTCATTAAAACACCTAAATAATCGTAATTTATAATAATAATATTTTATTTTTCAAGGTTTATAAAGTTGTTTTTTTTCATAGGTACTCATTGCTTTAAAGCTTTTAAATTACTTTAAATTCTTATTTAACTGTTTATATATTTTAATTTTTTAATATAACTTATGGAATATGATTTTAGCTATTGCATATGTTGTAAAAGATTATAAAAATAGTTTTAACAATAATACAAATTATATAGTGTGCAATAATAATTATATTAGGTTTAAAGAACAAAGATTAAATTAGTTATAGCATGTTTAATTATATTATCTATATTATGAAGGGGTGATAATATGAAAAAGGCGGTAGTGTTTGATAACTCAGGAACATTGATAGAAAGGTTTAGAGTTATAAAGGATGTTATAAACGGCAATATATTCACTGACATTAATTCACTGGATTTGATTGAAGCAGCTGATTCTCTGGCTTTGGTGGTTTTGCAGTTCAATACAAACAAGCTTCAAAAATTGGATTCTGATACCTTGATTTCAGATGTCATTAAGCAATACAATATTGATTTTGATATAAGCTTTTCAACCAGACAGGTTTCAAAAGCTGAAGTTAAAGACATTCTTGATGTCGAAAGTCATACTAAAGTCTCAGACATCACCGACGGTTTTGATATTTTGAGAGAAAAGATTCCGCACATGGAGCTGTGCAACGGATCCGCCCTGATTGTTGATATGGATTTGGGCGTTGTTGCATACACCATCACTTCAGCAGGTAAATTTTTCCCTAAGGTGTTTGAAACCGTTGAAATATTGAAATCACGAGGAATTGAAATATTCATCGCATCAGGTGACAGAAAAGGAGCCATCAACAGATTGGCAAACATGCTTGACGTTCCCGAAGACAATGCCTATGGAACAGTTTCAACAAGAGGCAAATGTGAAGTTGTTTCTATACTAAAAGATGGCGGGTATAAGGTCATGATGGTCGGTGACGGTCTTAATGACATATTGGCATTTAAAAAGGCCGATGTAAGTGTCTTGACAATCGAACAGCAGGAGGAAGTGTCCCCTAAGATGATGGACAAGACTGATTACATAATCGAAGACATCTTTGAAGTCACCCAAATTGACTTCTGAATTATTTTTTTATAAGATATAACTTATAAGTTATAACTGATAACGTTAAAAAAAATAATAAGTTATAAATTATCAATAACCTCTTTGCTCTTTAATATGTTATCGAAGTTGTTTAACTCTATGATTGCGGTATCAATTTTCTTTAATAAGTTTAAATCAAGAGTTCCTTCGCCTAAGGTGATGTGCTGGTCTTTGACGCCGTCATTGTCATTCAGATGGCAATAGCTGATGTTTTTCAGGTTCAGCATTTCCTCCAGGTTTCCGCAGGTGTTTCCATGTCCGGTGTCGATGGTCAAGCTGCAGCCTGTTGCCTCCTGAATCATCTCGATTTCCTCAACGGTATTTCCCAGGAATTTGCCTCTAACCGGCATATTTTCAACAGAGATTTCAACATTTGTATTGTCAATTATATGGCCAACGCTTTCGATTGCATATTCCAATGCCCATTTTCTGAGGTGTGGCTCGTTTCGGCCAATGATTCCGGGATGAACCGTAATCGTGTTGGCATTTATTGTTTCGGCATACTGCCCACATTGAATCATTTGGCGAACGCTTTCTTCACGTATGCCTTTGTTTAAGCTTGCAATGTTGATGTCCACTGTTGCCGCATGGATTCTCATGTCAAGGCCGCAGTCTCTGTATTCCATGTTTTCTCTTTCAAAGAACGGGCCTTCCCCTAGGATTTCAATTATCTCAAAGTCATGTTTTTTTGCCAAATCAATTATCTTGTCGTTTTCTTCCATAAATAATGCAAGAGTTGTAAAACCTAACTTCATATTTATATATTGGTTTTGATTATATAATAAATGTTAACATATATCAAATTTTTACATATGGTGAAATATGACAGGTAATGAAAATTTTGATGATAGTCAATCAAAGCTAATAAAACATTTTTCAAATGGAATAACCCGTAATTTAATACTTTGGATTATTTCAAAAGAAAAAATTCATGGTTACGGTATTATGAAGAAATTAGATGAATTTTTTAGTTTTGATGATGTTAATTGCGATATTAAGAATTCCTCAAGCAAAGTCTATCCGATCTTAAACAGGATGGAAAGTAACGGACTGATTGAAGGGGAATGGGATATCAATGAGAATAATAAGCGAGTCAAATATTATTCCATCACTGATGACGGTCTATTGATTTTAGATAATGTCAGTAACATCTTAACATCATTTTCAAAAAATCCATCTTGGATAGAATTTTATGAAGATATGACTGGAGTGGAGATTAACAATGAAAAACGCAATTGAAACTACAAACCTAACAAAAGTTTACGGAAATTTCACGGCTGTTAATTCTCTTAACCTAGAGATTCCGGATAAGAGTATTTTTGGAATGCTGGGTCCAAATGGGGCTGGTAAGACAACAACTATAAAAATGCTCACTTGTTTAATTCAACCGACTTCAGGCCAAGCTACCGTTGGGGGATATGATGTTCAAAAAAATCCTGATGAAGTTAGAAGGCTTTTGGGAATGGTTCCTCAGCAGGTCAGTTTGTACAAGGACTTGACTGTAATGGAAAATTCGCAGATGTGTGCCGATTATTATGGAGTTCCTGTTGATGAGAGGGATTCCCGTATTGAAGATTTAATGGAATTGGTGGATATTAAATATGCAAAGGACAAGCGAGTAGGCAAATTATCCGGCGGTCAAAAGCAAAAGGCTTCACTTGTTGCAAGCCTGGTTCACAGGCCGGACATTCTGTTTTTGGATGAGCCTACAATTGGCCTTGATCCAACAACAAAGCGTACCTTATGGGATCTGATTCGTGAATTAAATGACAATGGCCATACTATTATATTATGTTCTCATGACATGCATGAAGTTGATATGCTTTGTGATAATGTTGGAATCATTAATACAGGCAATTTGGTAGCTTATGATACTCCACAGGGTCTTAAAGATGCTCTTTTGGAAAGCAATAAGAAAGAGATTGCTGAAGCTTTGGGAAAGATTTCCGACGAGAGTGAAGTGTCTCATTCTACTAAGGAGGATATTCAGAATTTGAGTTTAAGAAAGATGTCTATACTTCTCAAGGATCAGAATGATGAAATTATTGAAGCTATTAAAAAATTGAAGGATGTAAAAAGTATAGAAATTGCCCGCAATGGCCGTATTAATTTAAGAATCGATAGTTTTGATGACATGGCTGTTCAAAATGTGTTGAATGACATTAGCTCTTCAGGCGGTATTATTAAGTCAATCTATACTGAAGAGCCATCGCTGGAAGACGTGTTTATCAAATCAACATCAGAGGTGAATGAAGATGATAGAGCCTAATAAGTTTTGGTGGATGATTAAAAAGGAATTGATTACGCTTAAAAGGCACCCCGCTAGACTGGTTTCCATTCTTGCATTTCCGATAATCATGATTTTGCTTTTTGGCTATGGAATGGGCGGTGAAATGACAGACTTGCCGATTGTTGTCGTTTCCCAAAGCCATGGGGATTTGACCGATTTGACACTTGATACCATTAAAACAACAGAGACTTACCATGTTGTTGAAGTCTTGGACAGTCTGAGTGAAGGCAAAGAGCGTGTTGATTCGGGAGAAATGAAAGCGGCCATAATACTGCCGCCTGATTATGATGAAAACACGACCCAACAAAAGGGCGTAACGCTTTATATTGACTCATCAGATCAGATGGCTTCACAGATTCTTGAATCGTCAACCCAAGGCATTTTTTACAGATTGTCAAACATGGTCGCTGCACAAACCAGCGTTTCAACTCAAAATGCAAGCATCGAACCGTCAATTTCTCATTCGTTGGATAATTTCAAGGATGACATTAGCCTGCATATCAATAGAATCTATGGAAATATCAAATATATTGACTTTTTAGTTCCTGCGATTTTGGGAATGACAATAATGATGAGTTGTATGATGGGAATGGGTTCAGCCATTGCAGGTGAACGTGAAACAGGCGAGCTTGCAAGACTGTTCATGACACCTACATCAGTTTCAACTGTTATCGGAGGTAAAATTGCTGCAAAGCTTTTAATAGAATTGGTCAGAGCTTTAATATTAATATTCATGGCAGTATTGTTGTTTAATGTAAGTATTAAGGGTGGTTTTTTAAGGACATTTATCGTTTTAGTGATTGGTGCCCTTTGTTTTGTTGGATTTGGTATCATGCTGTCTGCAAGAACATCCACTCAGGAAGATTATGCTCAAATTTCACTTCCGTTTTCAATGCCTATGATGTTTGTCTCTGGAGTATTCTATCCAATTGAGACAATGCCATGGATTTTACAGAAATTGGCATATATTTTCCCATTGACATATTTGAATGATGCAATGAGAGGGGTAATGCTTAAGGGCCAATCATTAGGTGATGTGTGGTTAGATTTAGTGGTTTTATTAGGATTTACTCTTTTATTCTTTATAATAGGGGTAAAAAGATTTAATAGAGATGTATAGGAGGTTTAAAATGTATAAAAAATTATTTATTGCTTTAATCATTTGTATTTTGTGCTTATCTCCAATTGCTGCTGAAAATTGGAATTCATTTGCAGGCGATGTGACTCACTCAGGCTATAGGGATGATAGTTCAGATTTTGTGACTAACTTATGGACTTTTAACATGGAATCTCCAGTGCATTCATCTCCAGCAATATATAAGGACTATGTTTATTTTGTTTCATCACAAGGAATATTGAAAGCTATTGATATGGAAACCGGAGAAGAGGAATGGGATTTTGATTTGAAGGCAAAGACTAATTCTTCACCTATAATAAATTCCAATGTATTATATATCGGATGTGAAGATGGCCTTAAGGCTATCGATATCAACAGCCATGAAGTCGTATGGAAATATGACTGCGGCAACGTCGAGTCAACACCTTTCTTCTATAAGGATGCAGTTTACTTCGGATGTGATGACGGGCATTTATACGGTTTGAATAAAAGTAATGGTAAGGAGATTTTTAATAAAAAATTGGACGGCGAGCTAAAATCTTCACCGATTGTAGTTGACGATGACATTTATATCGGTTCTACAAATGGAAAATTATACTCTATAGGAACAGATAAAAACAAAAATTGGGATTTCACAACAGGAGATGAAATCCTCTCCTCACCTGGGTTTGTTAATAAAAGTGTCATTTTTGGCTCCAGCGACGGCGATTTATATTGCGTAAATAAATCAAATGGAGACTTGATTTGGAAAGTTGACTTGAACAACAAGGTTTTGTCTTCTCCAACAATAGATGAACATGACAACAGCATATACATAGGTTCTGATGAGGGAAATTTAACCTGTCTTGATATTCGTGACGGTACAGTGAAATGGAGTTTTAAAACAGGCGATAAGGTTCAGACAACACCTGCATTAAAGGACAATTTAATTGCATTCGGATCCAACAATGGTAATTTCTATGTTTTAAACAAGTATACCGGCAAAGAGGAATTCACTTATAATCCGGGCACAATACTGTTCAATTCACCTATTACCTCTTCAGCCGTAATCAATGGAAACAGTTTGATATTTGGCGATGATTCAGGAAATGCCTATTCATTGAACATCAATAAATATGAAGTTCCGGGCTCACCGCAGCTGTTCTATTCAATCGCTGCTTTAATAATCGCTATTATAGTAGCTATTGTTGTAATTCGAAAGATTAGGAGTAGAAAGTAATTTCGACCTTTAAAGTTATTAAGTTTAATTTTTAAATGTTAAATAGGTGGCAAGATGCAAGATATAGAGACAATTAAAAATGAAAATATGAATCTTGCAGATAAGATTTATATTTTCGATACTACATTAAGGGATGGTGAGCAGACACCTGGTGTTGCTCTGACTGTTGATGAAAAAATCCAAATTGCCCAAAAGCTTAATAATTTGGGCGTAGACAAGATTGAAGTTGGCTTTCCAGCTTCATCCAAAGGAGAAATAGAATCCGCTAAAAGAATTAAGTCACTTGATTTGGAATCTACTCTTGTCGGTTTGGCACGTTCCCTAAAAGGCGATATAGATGCTGTCCTTGATGCTGACTTGGAGTATATCCATACTTTCATCGGCACTTCCCCGTTGCATCGCGAATATAAGCTTAAGAAATCCAAGGAAGAAATTGTTCAGGGTGCTGTAGAATCTGTTGAATATGCAAAAGACCATGGTTTGACTGTTGAATTTTCTGCTGAAGATGCAACCAGGACAGAAAGGGATTATTTGTTTGAAATATTTAATGAGGTTGTTGATGCGGGCGTTGACTTTTTGGATGTTCCGGATACAGTCGGCATTTTAACACCAATCATGGCACATGAACTTATAACAGATATTAAAAATAACTTTAAAACTCCTATTAGTGTTCATTTCCACAATGATTTCGGACTTGCTACAGCAAATACATTGACAGCTATTGAATGCGGTGCCGATCAGGCCCACGTCACTGTCAATGGTCTAGGTGAAAGGACAGGCAACTGTTCTCTTGAAGAATTGGTAATGACACTTAAGACAGCTTATAATGTGGATTTGGGTCTGGATACTACAAGGCTATACAGTTTATCCAACCTTGTAGGCCGTCTCACCGGGGTAAAAATGCCGGTTAATAAGCCAATTGTTGGGGATAATGCATTTGCCCATGAATCAGGCATTCATGTTCATGGAATTTTAAACAATTCCTCAACTTATGAGCCAATATCCCCTGAAATGGTAGGTCACTCTCGCCGTATTGTCTTAGGAAAGCACACAGGAGCCAATGCCTTAAAGTCCAAGCTTAAGGATTATCACATTGATTTGAATGAAGAGCAATTCTGTAAGGTTTTTGATGAGATTAAATCTTTAGGCGACAGCGGCAAGTGCGTTACTGATGATGATCTGGTGGCAATTGCAATCACCGAACTTGCTTCAGCCCGTGAAACTCCTATTGAAATTAAGGGCATGAGCATTTCCATGGGAGCTAACGTTTCGCCTACAGCTACTGTAAAGCTGGAGATTGACGGCGTTGAAAAGGAAACTGCAAGCACTGGTGTTGGGCCTGTTGATGCAGCTTTAAAAGCTATCGGCACATTGATTCAAGATACACTTAATATTGAGCTTGAAGAATATAATTTAGAAGCTATCAACGGTGGTACCGATGCTTTGGCAGATGTGTTTGTAATTTGTTCCGACCC
>CAJGDA010000002.1 GCA_904501935.1 uncultured Methanobrevibacter sp.
ATCATTTTTAATCCTAATTCTATCTTTGAATATTATTTCAAAACTGTCTAATTTCAAATTCATTCCAAGGCCGGTGTATTTCATGTAACTTTCTTTTAAAACCCAATATTTGAAAAATTCGTCTGAAGGGTTATCGGAGTTTATAATGGTTTCATATTCGCTGTTGTAGAAATAATGTTTTGCTATGTCCAAATCAATTTCAGGATCAATATACTCAACATCAACTCCAACTTCCATATCGGATATTGCACACAAAACTATTTTGCCGGAATGGCTTAAATTAAAATGAATGTTATCGTAGTTTGAGATGTATGCTTTACCATATTTTTCAGTTTTAAAAATTGGATTAGTAATTTTTTCTTCATCAAGCAATTTTTTCAAAAGAAGATAAGCTCCAGCACTTAGTTTTTTGTCTTTTTCAAATTTATAAAAATCAATTTTTTCCTTACGGCTTTGAGAAACTAAACTGTAAGCCTTTTTCAAATCTAGGTTTTCCACATTACAATAAGCTAATTTAATCATGTTCTATCCTTTATATATGAGTAATTTCATGTCATTATATTTCTTTGCATCTTCTGTAAACCTGAAATGTCTTTTAACAGAATATTATCTAATTTCGGTTTTGTAATTTTTTTAGTTTTAAAACCAGAATGCCGGAGTTTATATGTCAATAGAAAGCTCCAAAAGTAAAAATGGTTGGGGAACTGTGTTGATTGGGGAAATTCCACATATTAAATCCTAAGATAAACTCATTTAATGTATATAATTCACGTATGTCGGGTTTTAATGTGATTGAATTTATTCTATCTTTAGGATTTTGTCAAATCCAGACATTCTGAATATTTCGCTAACATTATCGTTAACGTTTTTAATGACCAATGGGATGACATCTGCTTTTAATTTCTTTTGTGTTGCAATCAACACTCTAAGTCCTGCACTTGAAATGTATTCCAAATCAGTGAAATCAATAATCAATGAATCAAAATTGCCTAATTCTGCATTGATTTCATTATTTAACTCTTGTGAAGTAATTGTATCAATATGGCCTTCTATACATAATGTTAATTCTTTTTGGTTGTAATTTTTAGTAATATTCACAATATCATCCCTTTAATTAATGATATATTTCCCGTATTCTTTAAATATTTTGTAATTTTTTCGATAAATATTCAAAAATTCAACTAGGGGGCTTTTTTTAGAAGGAGAAAAAATTTATTAAAATATATTTTTTAAAAATTTATCTTATTTAAATTCAATCAATTTTAAAATAGATTATTTTTTGTTTAATTAGTTTTATTCTGTTTTTTTTTTTTATTTTATGTACATGTATCTACATTCAAAACTTTATATTATATATTAATTAATTATATACATATTAAACAGAATGATTGTTTTGCCATGTTAATGATTAGAAATGACATGGATTATATAGAAATTTTTATTATATGTTTTTTCCAAATTTATCAATAGTATAAATCAATCATGTTTTTCAGTAAAAAATATATGGATGTGGTGATAGAATATGGCTTTATTTAATTTATCTTCGCCTCAGAAAATGTTACTATTTTCTGAGATAAATAATCCTCATAATGATTCTTTTTATCTTAAATTTAGAAAGGATTATGATTTAGACGATTTTGAAATTATAAAATCAGCTATAAGCTTTATTTCAAAAGAATATTTAAATTTACAAATTAAGTATGATGAAAATGGTGAATTCAAGCAATATTTCACTGATATGCCTGATGTAAATGTTGATTCATTTGATATTTCAGGCGAAAATATTGATGAATTTATAAAAGATTATTTGAATGAACCCTTTGATGATATATTTGATTGTCCGTTATATAAATGGGCAGTTTTAAAAACAACAGACTCAACAGTGCTCATAGGGGTTGTACAACATATTTTGCTTGATGGAACATCTCTTTATTCAATTGTTCCTCGCGAAATTGAAAGGTTTATGGATTGTGTCAAAAATAATAATGAGTTTATCCCTATTGATTATTCTTATGAAACTTATGTTGATGCAGAATTGAATTATCTAAAATCTGATGAAGCAAAAAATGATAAAAAATACTGGTTAGATGTTTTAAAAGATTACTCTCAAGATTGGTATTCTTTTGAGGATTCTGAACTGGGTTATTTGGAAGTTCTTTTTGATAAATCTCCCGAGTTCGGCTATTCCCCATTTGTAACATCTTTAGCGCTTTGTTTTTTATATTTAGCAAAATCCAAAAAAGACAATGTATTATTTGAGGATTTGGTTTTAAACACTTCAGTTCATGGAAGATACTTCGAACAGAATGACGCTTTAGGAATGTTTGTAAACACCATTCCATTAAGATTGAAATATGATGAAGAGTTAACTTTCGATGAATTGCTTGCTTACTCAAAAAGCATTCTAAAAGATGGTTTGGCTCATGCAAAATTACAGTTCAGTGAATACACTACAGATTTGAGAAATGAAGGAATTGATCCGGACTGTATTTCAATGATTTCAATTGTATCAAATTCCACAGATTATGATTCTAAGTTCTTAACACTTCAAAAAGATATTAAATTTCCACTTCATTTTAGAATAAATAAGAATTTCTCAGATAAAAAAGGCCTACAATCCATATTCATCGAATACGACAAATCTTGTTTTGGCGTAAGTGAAATTGATTTAATTGGCAGGGGCTTAAAAGATTTGATGAGAGAGGTTAGCCAAAATCCATATAAAAAATGCAAAGATTACGATGTCAATGAAGTTGAATTTTTCAAAGCAGAAAACTATTATAATAATCTGATTAATTCCTTTGACAATCCAACTGCAATTTCTCCGGATGTCAGCGGTGATGAGGTAAACTTTGTAAAAGTATCCAAACCAATAGATATTGCTAAATTGAAGAATCTGGCTAATAAATACCGTTTGTCAAAAGAAAAATTATTACTCGCAACCTTTTTATATGATTTAACTAAATTTTCATTCTCAAAGGATATTCTGATTGCTTATAATAAACAGGCTACTGGTTATCATTTTAACACAGATTTAAGCGTAGAAGAATATTTGGATGATTTTAAAAAATCATTTAAGCAGTTCAATAAATATCCTCTTTTAAATAATCAAAAATTAAAATTCGAAAGCGAAATATTATTTTTCATTGATGAGTTTGATAAGAAAGATTATAAATTAGTATTCAATTACGAAAGTGGAAGCATTAATATCAGCTATGATGAATCATTTTACTCAAAAGAATTAATGAAAGCTTTCCTTGATTCAATGGATGTTTTATTAGATAAATTTAATGAAAATGAAGCATTATTAAAAAATATTTCCATCAGAAGTGAAATCGAATTGGATGAAGATTTCAAAATAGAACTCGCTAATGAAGGTGTTGTAAACAAGGTATTTGAAAATATTGCAATTAAAAACGCCGATAAGACTATCCTTTATGCTGAAGATGGTGAACTCACATATGAAGAATTAAACAGAAAAGCAAATAAAATTGCTAATGGTTTAATTAAAAGGGGAGTTGACATAGAAAATCGGGTAATGTTCATGATGAGAAGAAACAGCAATTTAATTGCAACTGTTTTAGGTATCGTAAAAGCGGGAGCCGCATTCATTCCAATTGACCCAAATTATCCGAAAAATAGAATCAACCAGATTTTGGAGGATAGTGATTCCAAATTTGTAATTACCTCTTCAGAAATTGACTATGATGGTGAAAACAGAATTGATGTTGATGAATTGCTTGCAGAAGAGGATGATTCAAATCCTGAGATTGATTTGACTCCAGATAACTTATGTTTCTTAATTTACACTTCAGGTTCAACTGGAAAGCCAAAAGGCGTAATGATTACTCATAGGGGAATAACAAACTATGTTGCAAATGTGGAGGAGAATGTTCCAATCTATGAATTAAACCACAAGTGCAATAAATTCATATCAATTTCCACAGTCTCATTCATCGTATTCCTAAGAGAAATCTTCGGTACAATTCTAAACGGGTTGCCTGTTGTATTTGCTAATGATGAACAGTCAATAGATCCTTTAGAGTTGGTTGAATTATTCAAATCAACTGATGCAGAAGGTTTCGGTTCAACACCAACAAGATTGCTGGAATATTTGCAGCTTGAAGAAATTCAGGATGTTGTTGGCAACTGCAATGTGATTATTGTAGGTGGTGAAGGATTCCCTCCTGTGTTGTATGATAGATTATCAGAATACACTGATGCAGATATCTATAACTCATATGGGCCAACAGAAGTAACAATCGCTTCACATTACAAATTAATTGATTCCAATAATGTTACTGCAGGTTGGGAGATGCTTAATGTAGTTGATAAAATAATGGATATTGATGGAAATCAGCTGCCTGCTTATGTAACCGGTGAGATATATGTTGGAGGGGCAGGAATTGCAAGAGGATATTTAAACAATCCTGAACAGACAAAAAAAGTCTTTTTAACCTTAAATAATATCCCTTATTACAATACTGGGGACTTGGGTAAAAAAGATGAGCATGGTGAATTATATGTTTCAGGACGTAATGATACTCAAATTAAACTTAGAGGTTTAAGAATAGAGCTATCTGAGATTGAAGGGGCAATTGCCAATTATGAGAATATAGCTCTTTCGAAGGTTGTTGTTAAAAAACTTAACAATGTTGAACATTTGTGTGCTTATTTCACTGCATCTGACGATATTAATCAGGATGACTTAAAACAACACTTGATTGATTCCTTACCTGAATATATGGTTCCATCATATTTCACACAGCTTGAAGCATTTCCAAAAACACCTAATGGAAAAACAGACTTTAAAAACTTGCCTGATCCTGAAATTGATGTTGATGAATTCATAAAACCAAGAACTGATGTTGAAAAGGATTTGTTCGATATCGTTTCAGAAATCTTGGGTGTTGAAGAGTTTGGTGTTAATACAGATTTATTCAGCATAGGATTAACTTCATTATCTGTTATTAAATTAACTTCTTCAATCTACAATAACTTAAATGCACAATTAAACGTTACAGAAATATTAAAATATAAGACAATTGAAAAAATAGCTTCTGAAATTAAAATAGGAGAGGATAAATCAGAGGATATTCAAGAACTGTATCCATTAACTTCAAATCAGCTTGGAGTTTACTTTGACTGTATTAAAGATTCTGAAAACACCGCATACAACCTTCCAAAGAAAATTGAATTCAGTGAAGGAATTGACCCGGACAAACTCAAATCATCAATCATAACAGCTATTGAAAATCACCCATATCTCAAAACAAGAATTGTAATGGATAATGGTGAAGTCTACCAACAAAGAAGGGATTCCCTTAAAGTTGATGATTTAATTGAAGTAGTAGATGAAGCAAATGTTGATGAATTCGTAAGGCCATTCAAACTTGATGAAGGGCCATTATTCAGGTTTAAGATTGTCGGGGACTCAATGTTGCTTGCTGATTTCCACCATATCATTGTTGATGGGACTTCTCTAAACATATTATTTGATGAAATCTCTAAAATCTATGATGGTAAGGATTATGAGTTGGAAGAGCTTGATGGATTTGAATATTCATTAAATGAAATTAAAGCTGAACAATCTAGTTTATACAAAGAGGCAGAACTATTTTTCTCTAATAAAATCAAAGAATTTGATGATGCAACATTAATTGCACAAGACATTAACGGTGTTGGATCAGAAGGAAAAGCTGCAATGAACGATATTTTCTTAGACAAAGAGCCAATTGATGATTTCTGTTCCAAATCAAGCATAAGTCAAAATAATTTGTTCCTGGCTGCAACATCATTTGTCTTAAATAAATTTGTTTATAATCGAGATATATTGATTGCAACAATTACAAATGGTAGATTCAATCCTAATCAGCAAAAAACATTGGCTATGATGGTTAAAACATTGCCATTAGTCTTAAAATTAAATTCTGATTTAAATATTAAAGAATATTTGGAATATGTTAATTCCGAATGGCTGAATGTATTGACTTATTCATTATATCCTTTAACTGAAATTTCAAACCAATTCGACATTGCCCCTGAAATATTATACGCATATCATGGAAAAATCATCGAAGACATTGAGATTGGAGGAATGAATGTTGAAAGACAGTCAATTGATTATGATGGATTGAAATTCAAGATTAACATCAATGTGGTCGAAGTTGACAACCAATACAGAATATTCTGTGAATACAATGATCAATTGTATTCAGATACTCTCATTAACACATTCCTTGATTGTATTAGAATTGTTTTAAACAAATTCCAAACATTTGATGAACATACCTTGATGAAGGATATTTCAATTATTGAAAACGATGATTGGGGCGTTGATGATTTGGAATATGATGAAATTCCTGAAGACAGATTGAATAAAATATTCGAAAAGCAAGTTGAACTGCATCCGGATAGGGTTATTCTATATGCTACTGATGGGAATTTCACTTATGCAGAATTAAATGAAAAAGCTAATAGAATTGCCCACAGTCTTATCAAAAAGGGTGTTGGTCCGGAAGATAGAATAATGTTTATCCTGAATAGGAACAGCAATGTGATGGCATCTGTATTCGGTATCTTAAAATCAGGTGCGGCATTTATTCCTGTTGACTCAGAATATCCATCTGAAAGAATTGAACATGTGCTGACTGACAGTGAATCAAAATTCATAATTGTCGATGACGTAATTGAGAAAAAGGGCATCGATTTGAGCGACTACACAGAAAACCTATTGGATGTAAATGAATTGCTTGAAGAGGAGGACACCTCAAATCCGGACCCTGATGTGCATGCCAATAACATGGCTTACCTTATTTACACATCCGGTTCAACAGGACTTCCAAAAGGAGTAATCTTAGAGCATGGAAACATTGCAAACTTCGTATATCCGGACCCAAGAAATGTTTGTACTTATGAATTAGTGCACAACCTTGAAAAAGAAAATTATAAAGTATTGTCCACAACAACCGTTGCTTTCGATGTGTTCCAGCAAGAATTAATGGGGTCTCTATTAAATGGTGTTCCAATGGTATTTGCTAATGATACTGAATACAAAGATCCAATTGAAATGATGGATTTAATCCATAGAAGTGGGGCAAATGTCTACATTGCTACACCTTCACGTCTGTTACAATATCTGGAAATTGAAGCGATGCAAGAGACAATGTACGGCTTTAAAGTATATATTCATGCCGGAGAGCCATTCTCCGCAAGATTATATGAATTGCTTTCCAAAAACTCCAATGGTAAATTCTTCAACATGTATGGACCAACAGAAACAACAGTTTACTGCAATGGTCAATTGTTGGAAAGCTCAGATATTCACATAGGAAAAGAATTATTCAATGTTCATGAAAGGGTTATGGATTTCGATTCCAATCCATTGCCACCAAATGTCATCGGAGAACTTTACATTGCTGGAAAAGGAGTTTCAAGGGAATACTTAAATCGCCCTGAGAATAATGCTAAAGCTTATGAAGTAATTAACGGAATAAGATTCTACCATTCTGGAGATTTTGTTAAAGTTACTGAAGACGGGGATTATTATGTATTTGGAAGAATGGATAACCAAATCAAGCTTAGGGGTTTAAGAATCGAAATAGGTGAAATTGAAGTTGGACTTTCAAAATTCCCTGGAATCAAATCTGTTGCTGTTGTTGTTAAAAAAATTAAAGGTAATGACCATTTATGTGCTTACTTCACAGTTCATGATGAGTATAAAGATGAAAACCGTGAAGAAAATGGATATTCCATCGATATAGATGAACTAAAGGCTTCCCTTGCTGAAAAATTAGTATATTACATGGTTCCAACTGTTTACATGGAACTCGATGAAATGCCTCAGACAGCAAACGGCAAAACAGACTTAAGAAATTTACCAGAACCAGTTCTAATCACAGAATATGTTGCTCCTGAAAATGACATTGAAGCGTTCTTCACAAATCTGTTTGCAGAAATTTTAGGTCTGGATGAAGTAAGTGTCACTGACAATTTCTTTGAAATTGGTGGAACATCACTTCTAGTTACTAAGATTACAATGGAAGCTTTAAATAGAAATTATAATTTAAGTTATGGTGATGTTTTCTCAAATCCAACTCCAAGAGCATTGTCCGAATTCATTTTATCAGATGAATCCATTGAGAAAAAAGCAGAACTGTCATATGATTACTCAGATATCAATGCACTTCTTAAGAAAAACAATCTTGAAACTATTATTAATGGCGAGATTCAAGACAGTCTAGGCAATATTTTACTCACTGGTGCTACAGGATTTTTAGGAATACATGTCCTTCGTGAAATCCTTGAAAATGAAACCGGAGAGGTTTACTGTTTCATCAGATCCAATAAAGTATTGAGTGGGGATGAAAGATTAAAATCATTACTGTTCTATTACTTCTCTAATGAATATGCAGAATTATTCGATGAAAGATTGCATATTATTGAAGGGGACATTACCAGTTTCGATGACTTTGAAAAACTCATTCCTGAAAAAATAGATACTATAATCAACTGTGCCGCTAACGTAAAACACTTCTCATCCGGAACGGATATTGAAGACATTAACCTTGGTGGTGTAATAAACGGGCTCAAATTTGCAAAAATGAAGAATGCAAAATATGTTCAAGTGTCTACATACAGTATTGCTGGTGAAAGTATAAACAATTATCCTCCTGTTGATGTCAAATTCACAGAAAGGGATTTGTTCATTGGTCAAGCTGTTGATAACCAATATCTCAATTCCAAATTCTTAGCAGAGCGTGCTGTTTTAGAGGCCGCTGTTGAAGACGATTTAGATGTTAAAATCATGAGAGTAGGTAATCTAATGGCCAGAAGTTCAGATAGTGAATTCCAAATCAACTTCGAATCAAACGGGTTCATCAATCGTCTAAAAGCTTTTGTAACAATTGGAAAAATGCCTTATTCAATGCTGATGAACAATGTGGAGTTTTCACCAATCGACATGACTGCAAAAGCTATTGTAAATCTTTCAAAAACTCCTAAAGAATGCACTGTTTTCCATCCATATGACCACCACAGCGTTTGCTTTGGAGATATAATTGACATTATCAAACCTTTAGGATTAAATATTGAACCTGCTGAAGAGGAAGATTATGAAAATGCTTTGGATGAAGCACTTGCAGATAAATCAAAACAAGAAGGAGTATCTGGTCTAATCACTTCAATCGGTTCGGGAAAGGTTAAAAAAATATGGATGCCTGTTGATAATATGTATACTATCCAAACGTTATATCGTTTGGGTATTAAATGGCCGTTTGTATCTAAAGAATACATCTATAATTTCATTAAGTTCTTAGATGATTTGGATTTCTTTAGCATTTAGGGGTATGAAATATGTATGAAAGAAATTATGAATTGTTAAGGGCAAAATTCTCTGAATTTTTCTTTCCAACATTATTCACTTCAATGGCGGGCAATATTTGTTTGTTTGTGGATGGTTTGATTGTAAGTTTTTTAATTGGGGCAAGCAATCTTGCTCCAATCCAAATCGTTGCTCCTGTAATAACATTTGTTAATCTTGTTTACTGGATGATTGGATTGGGTGGTAGCGTACTATGTTCTGTTGCAAAGGCAGAATTTGATGATGAAAAAAGTAATTCGTACTTCTCAGTATCGATTATTTCACTCGTATCGATTGGAATATTGATAACTATTTTCGGATTGTTTTTTTCAGGAAATATTGCTCAATTTTTATGTTCCTCACAACCGGAGCTTGTAGCTGATGTTAGCCAATATTTCATTGCATTGATTATTGGTATGCCTTTTTTATGTTATATGATGAGCTTATCTTATTTCATAAGGGCTGATGGTATTCCAACATTACCATTTAGAGCCATATTAATAGCCAATATTGTTAATATATGTTTTGATTTCATCTACATTCGCTTTTTGGGTTTTGGACTTTCAGGCGCCGCATTAGCTACTACAACAGGCTATTTCGTGGGGTCTGTTTTAATTTCATATTATTTCTTTAAAAAAGAACGTACATTGGAATTTATTAAATTAAAAGTCAATTCTTTCTTTAATTATCTTAAAAAAATTGTTACTTCTGGATTTTCATCTGCATCTACTCAATTGTACTTAACTCTTAAATTACTAGTCATAAACTTTTTAGTTGGAATTTATGTTGGTAAATCAGGTGTTGTTGCATTTGGTATTTGCTATAACAGTTTATTTATTTTATATATATTCCTAATTGGAACAGCACAGACAATGTCTCCTATTGTATCTGTTTACTTTAAAGAAGAGGACTATTCTGGGGTTAACTATATAATTAAGCGATCTTTAAAGATTGTTGTTGCTTCAAGTTTGGCACTGTCAGTTTTATTCATTGTTTATCCTCAAGTATTGCTTTTCTTGTATAGCGTTAAAAATCCTGCGGATGTCCCTGTCGTGTTGAATGCTTTAAGACTATTTGCAATAAGTTATGTTGGAACCGCCATTACATTTTTATATACATTTTATGCTCAAGCAATTCAAAAAAATAAATTGTCCACAATTATTTCATTGCTTGAAGGTTTTGTATTGCCGATTTCAGCTGCGATTATTTTGTCCTTTGCAATTGGTGGAAATGGAATTTGGATTTCATTTGCAATTGCTGAACTATTGACAATATTGTTCTTATTCATTTATTCAAAACACATTGGCAAGGAAACTAATGGGGAATATTCCGGATTCTTTATTAACAAACACAATGATGATGAAAACGTATTTGAATATACAATCCATGGTGATGTTGAAGAAGCCGTTAACTTATCAAGGGATGTTCAGGATTATTTGTCTGGAAATAAATCCGCAGCACTTGTTAGTTTGGCAATTGAGGAAATGCTTGTAAATATTATCAACATCAATGAAAAGGTCGACACAATCGATGTTATCGTCAGGGACAATGTTGAAAATATATTGATATCCATTAAGGATACTGGAATTGATTTCAATCCGGTAATTGAAAACGATAATCTTAAATTTGATAACATCAATGTTTTAAATAGGATTGCAGAAAAAATTGATTATTCAAGAGTTTTGGGTTTGAATAGTACTGTAATCACTATTAAAAATAGTTAAATTATGGACCTGATCATTATGTCGGGCAAATCGTTCATTGCAAAGATTGAAGAGGGTATTTTGAAGATTACTAAACCGGATTATATGGATTCAAAAGAAGATGTCGATGACTTTTTAAAAAATTCATCAGACAATAAGCTTCCCGGAGGTATTTTCAAAAGTGTTGATTTTAATGGCACTCCGGTCTTCACTTTTGGTGATGAAAATGCTAAAAACACTATTCTTTACATACATGGTGGGGCTTACGTTAATGAAATAAATTATCAACATTTAATATATTGCTTTTTGCTGTCACGAAAATTGAATGCCAATGTCCTTGCACCAGTTTACCCGCTCGCCCCTTCAAGTAAAGCAATACAAACTTATGAAGTAGTCACTGAATTATATGAAACTCTAATTTCAAGAAATAATTTAACGTTAATGGGCGACTCGGCAGGTGGAGGATTTGTTCACTCATTTTGCCAATATCTAAAAACAATTGATTTGCCTCAACCGGACAGGATAATAACATTTTCTCCATGGGTTGATATCTCAATGAGCAATCTTCCGTATGACAGTGAAAATGACCCTATTTTAGGTGAAATAGGTCTTAAGGAAATAGGAAAATCCTGGGCGGGCAATTGGAATACTCAGGATTATAGAGTTAGTCCAATTTTTGGCGATAATGAAGGATTGCCTGATACATTAATCTTTGCAGGTGAGAATGAGATTTTTTGCAAGGACATTAAAAAATATGTTGAAAACCTAAAAAAAGATGGGATTAATGTTAAATTAATTATTGGAAATGGACTTTTCCATATCTATCCTTTATTCCCAATACCTGAGGCAGTAAGCGCATTTAAAGAAATAAAAAAAGAGATAATTGATTAATTATCTCATGTACAAAATGTATTTTCCAAATCTTGGGATTCTATATATTATTACAGTAGCCAAGTAACTGAAGAATATTAATAAAATCCAAAGTATTATCGCTTTTACAGGTTCTGAATACGGTAGCTGAACAACTAAAGGAAGCAACGGTAGTCTAAATAAGTTGTGCACTAAAAATACTGCAAATGAATATTTTGCTAAAAAGCTTACTAGAGGATAAGCTCTGATTTTTCCTCTTCTAGAACAAAGCTCAAATAATGCAAATGACCCAGTCAATATGAATGGGAATTCATACCATAAGAAAAAGTCGAATCCTTTGATAAATGCATAATACTGGAATAATACACATATTAAAAATGATACAATTGCAAGTAATCTTAATTTATTGGATGAATATTTCTTAAAGTAGTCTTTTTTAGTTAAATATCCAATAATGATATAAATTCCATAGACTCCTCCACTAAATCCAAGACAGTATTGGATGGTGACGTTCTCAATACCATGCATAGATAATAAAGTTGTAATAAATGGCAGTAGGAATGCCAAAAGTGCAAATACAATTGTTGCTTGATAAATTGTTCTTGTGTCAAATTTTTCAAGAGCAGCAGAAACAAACGGCATTGAAAGATACATTCCAATAATCATCGGCATGTACCACATATGACTGAAGAATAAGTTTCCAGCTTCTGCAACGTTAACTTGACTGGTTTTTACAGTAATGAACTGTAGACTAACTGCATAGATTATTGACCAGATAACAGTAATGATGATTAATCCCTTACAGTTCTTATACCAAAACTTACGAACTCGCTCATCATCATACTTTCTATCCAACATCAGATAACCTGTAATCATTAAAAAGAATGGAACACCGATACGACCTATAAAAAGAGATATAAAATTAAATATCCTTGAATAAATTGTGTAATTCATTATTGAATCAGATGAAATTATAAAAATTCCATCAGTTGCGTGAATGTATAATACAGTTAAGATTGCAATTGCTCGTACAAGGTCAATCCATTCAACTCTAGTTTTCCCCATTATTCTTTCTCCAATCTTTTAGCTATTTAATCAAACATGCCTCCCCAATCAGAGCCGCCAGTGGAAGTTGGTAAAAATGGAATTAGTGCTGCGGCTAATTTAGACAGTGGCATAGTTTGTATCCATACTTTTCCAGGGCCAGTCAATTTTGCAAAGAACAGTCCTTCTCCGAATAGTATGTTTTTAGCTCCTTTTACTCGTTCTATATCGAAATCAACAGTTTCTTCCATTGCTGCAATGTGTCCTGGGTCTAAAAGTAATCTTTCTCCGGGTTGCAATTCTTTTTCAATTACTTCCCCATCAATTTCTATGAATAGCATTCCATTTCCGCTGAATTTCTGTAGAACAAAACCTTCTCCACCAAATAGTCCTGCTCCAAGTCTCTTTTTAAAGAATATATCAACATCAACTGAATTTTCTGCAGCCAAAAATGCGTTTTTCTGACCTATAATAGTATTAGATCCATCCAATCTTATGGACATGATTTTTCCAGGGGTGCATGCTGAAAATCCAATTTGTTCGTTGTCAGATTGTGCAGTAAAGAAGTTTAAAAATAGTGTATCTCCAGCCAATGCCCTTCCAAGTCCTTTTAATAGGCCCCCTCCGGTATTTGTTTCCATTTTCATGTCTGAAGTCATGAAAGCCATTGCACCGGTTTCATTTTTCATGGTTTCTCCTTTTTGTAAGGTACATATTACAATAGGAAAAGCACCACCTTTTATTTCGTATTCCATCAAATATCACCGATTGTTGATTATATATTCTTCTGTTTGTTTTTTAAATTATTTATATTTAGATGTTTTAATATCCTAATTTGCTCGTTTAAAAAGAGGAATGGCATTTAAAAAGTGACAGTTTTTTGATTGAACGCAAATTTTTTTAATAGATTTCTTCAAATATTCAAATATGAAACAGATTTTTAAATTCATTGAAAAGTATTTTTTCATAATTATATTGCTTGCGGTTGTCGTTTCTTTAATTTATCCCAATGCATTCAATTGGGTTTTAAGCGAATATAATGGAATAAATATATTAAATTTGCTTTTAAGCATTGTTCTTTTTACAATGGGAACAACATTGAAAGTGGAAGATTTTGTCAATGTATTTAAAAATCCGAAAGAAATCGCTGTCGGTATTTCCGCCCAATACATTATAATGCCCCTTATAGCATTGACTCTTGCCAATGTCTTTTCTCTAAACACTGCATTGACAGTTGGACTTATCCTTGTCGGTACTGTGCCTGGGGGTACGGCTTCTGATGTTATTACTTTTCTTGCAAAGGGGAATGTGGCATTGTCCGTATCTTTGACTGCGGTTTCCACTGTAATTTCACCGATTTTAACTCCGCTGATTACATTATTGCTAATTGGCAATCAGATTAATTTCAATCCGATAGACATGTTCATTTCGATTATTGAAATTGTAATCATCCCTATCGTTTTAGGTTTGATATTGAATTATAGATTCCCTGAATTTTGTGAGAAATTGAAATATTATTTGCCTGCAATCTCTTCAATTGTCATCTGTCTTATTGTTGCAGGCGTAATCGGTGTCAATAAACAGGCTATTTTGAATTCTTCAGCAATAATAATGCTTGTCATCATCATACAGTATTTCCTTGCAATGCTGCTTGGATTTGTTGTAGGTTATTTGGCTGGAATGGACAGAAAACAGATTATTACAATAGCTATTGAGCTTGCATTTCAAAATTCAGGATTGTCAACAGGTCTTGCAAAGACTCATTTTCCAAGCTTGTCTCAGGCAACTGTTCCCGGAGCTCTCTATTCTGTTTGGCAGAATTTTGCAGGATCCATTCTAGCATATGTATTTAGAAGATATGTCCATTGAGATGATTCATAACTGGAATTCTTTTTTATAAAAAAATACAGTATTAACTTAATCCAAATCATTAATGTTTGTTCCTTTGGTTTCAGGGAATACCCAAATCCAAATACCAACCAATATTGCGAATATTGCTGCAATAGCTATTCCATAACTTAAATCGAATTGTGCTGCTACTATAGTTATGATTACGGGGGTGATAAATTGCACTCCACGAGCAAGGTTGAATACAGTTCCAACAGCAGTATTTCTGATTTTTGTCGGGAATAACTCTGAGAACAATGCACCAAATCCGCCAAAGAAACCTGTTCCAAATCCAGTTAGGAACATAAATACATATATCAAATCGTGAATTGCACTTATTTGATTCCAGCAAATGGTTATCATGGAAACGCTTATGCCCATTATGAAGCTATATATAGTAAATGCGGGACGCCTTCCCAGTTTTTCGGCCACAAAACCGAAACTTGTATAACCTAAAAAATCACCGCATTGGATTATTATGATTCCGAATGTGGTGCTGAGCAATGCAAGGCCTCTTTCCTGTTCAAGATATGTTGGCAGCCATGAATATGTATACCAGTATGCAGACATACCGAATATGCATAATATTAGGGATATGAAAAATAGTTTCCTGTATTCTTTTGAAAGCAATTCTTTAAACTCTTGGAAAATGTTTTTGTTTACATATTGATCCTTATTCTGAATCCAAATGTCGGATTCCTTAAGATATCTTCTTATGAAAATAACCATAAGGGCGGGAACGATTGAAATTAAAAATGTCATTCTCCATCCAATAGCAGGGGTTACTACTCCTCCCACTATTGAAGCTAGAATTACTCCAACTGGTGCTCCAGATTGCATGAAAGCTCCAAATTTGGCCCTTAAATCATCTGGAAATGTTTCACTGATGTAAATCTGGCCAGTTGCCCATTCACCACCAACACCCAAGCCTGTGATGAATCTGAATATTACCAAAGAATAGAAAGACCATGAGAAAGCAGATAACAATGTGCCTATTGAATATACAATAATCGTCCATTGCAATACTCTTTTACGCCCATATTTGTCTCCTAATGCTCCAAATATAATTCCTCCAAAACCTGTGGCAAATAAGGATATGCCTAAACATAAGGAAAGCATTTCAGCGGAAAAATGTAGTTCGCTTTGAAGTTGAGATATTAAAAACGTAAACAAAACAAGGTCGTAGAAATCAAAAACCCAGCCTGCCCAACTCAAACCAAAAATCGTATAATGGTCTTTAGTAAGTTTAGTCTGTTCATTCATTAACATGATTCCAACAACCAATATCTAATTTTTTTAAAATTAATTAATTGATGTTTAATATTTAGTTATTGTAATATATATAACATTTTTTAAGAAAATGGATGGTGTCTATTATTTTTTCATATTAAATTTCTAAAATTCTGTAATTTATATATCTCAAACATATATTTATAGATAATTTCATTTTAAGTTAGGAATTTCTTCCGAGATTTCTTAATTTTTTGATTGAATCTTTCCTTGCTGCATATTGGCTATCTTTTAAAGATTTCAAAAAGGGCTCTGAATGCAATCAATACAGGATAGATTTCCAATCTTCCTGTCCACATATTGAATATGCCAATGGCTTTCAAAGGCCATTCTATTGTTTGAGATAGTTGCCCGATTTCTAAACCAATATTTCCCTGCATTGACATGGTGAAAAACAATGAATCAAATGGGTCGTGGCCATATAAGCATAATAATGACCATGTAAATAAGATAAGAATCAAATAAAGGGCAATATAGTTTCCACTTTGTGCTGCATCATTTTCTGTAATTTCTTTATTATTTATTTTCATTTTAAAGACGCTGCCTTCAGGAGATAGGATTTCACGTAAATTTTTATATATGCCTTTCGAAAATGTAATGACGCGCATCAGTTTAATTGCACCTACAGTGGATCCATTGGAACCGCCAATAAGCATCAATACCATTATAATCAAGATTGTAAATGATGGCCATCCTCCCATTACAGTTGAACTTTGAATGCTTGCTCCAGTTGTTGTAATGGCGGAAACTACGGTAAATAAGATGTCCATTGGAACAATTTGGGATGTAAAATAGATTAATAGGGATGAAATTGCTATTAACGAAATCATTACTTTGAATTGCAAATCATGAATTAATGATTTTCCGTATGTTTTAATGATTTTAAAATGAACTATAAAGCTTGTCGCTCCCAATATCATCAAAATCATTGTAATGAAATAGATTACTTCATTATTATAAAATCCTATATTCGCATTTTTCACGCTCATTCCTCCGGTTGAAATAATGCAAAATGTATTGCAAATTGAATCAAAAATGGACATTCCTGCAATTGTATATAAAATAATCCCCAATGCTGTATAAATTGAGTAAATTTTGAAGGTTTCTTTTATTGTAGCTTTTATGGATGGTTTTATACGTTCGTCACGGGCCTCAGATTCATATAATTTAGATGATGTGCTTCCGGGACTTATTAGAAATGACATTATCATAACGATAATACCTAAACCACCAATCCATTGTTGAAATGCTCTGAAAAATAGTATACTGTGTGGCAGGACTTCAACATCACTATATATTGTTATTCCACTTCCGGTCAAAGCGGACATGCTTTCAAAAGTAGCATCTATCATGCTTATTCCAGTTACATAATGAAATATCAAACCACCGATGATGCATGCCCAAAGCCATGATACGGATGATATTATCATTCCATGTTTCAAGCGCATTTTTTTGACGGTAGTATATTTGTCTATAACTATTGTACAGATTAAACCAACAATGATTGATATTGAAGAAGGTATGAGAAAACCGATTGCATTAAATTCGAGATATCCTAAATCGACGATAATGGGAACTAAACACATTACGCCAATTCCAATCATTAACTTTCCAGAGTTTTTGGTGATGATTAATAAGTCATTTTTGGAAATATATCTCATAACTCACCTGCAATTTAACTGATTATAATTAAATTATATGATTATTTAATAAATTCATATATAAATTATTTTCGAGTTAACATTTAAACTAAAATAAGAGAATAATTTAGATAAAATACTAATTTCTGAACTATTGTACATATTTGTTTATTTGGCTTTGTAAAATTGATTTGGATTATAACTAACAGTTTATATGCTTTAACATCCAATGTTATTTTATGAAATTTAAAATAATTGATGATTTGGCGATATTTTTAGATAATATTCTTCCTGAAAAGCAGTTGTCCAAATTACAGGAATTTTTGCTCAGTGGTGCCATTTTTACTGAGGCAAGTAAAGTTTTGGCCATACTCATAATTTTCATCATAATCTCAGAAATTGCATTGGCATTAACATTAACGTTTATAAAGCTGCCGGGATCAGTATTGATTTTGCCGTTTTTCACAATTCCTTGTCTTTTCACATATGTTATTGTCCAGCAGGAAAGGCGAGCACAGGAAATTGAAAAAACGGCACCCGACTTTTTAAGGCAGCTTTCAAGCATGCTTCAGGTAGGTCTCAGTTTTGAAAATGCAATGGAGGATATGTCACAGTACGGTGAAGGGCCGTTGTATGACGAGATGCGCAGGACAATCATAGAGATTCGTATGGGTCGTAATTTTGATGATGCATGGCGTGCCATGAGCAAACGCCTGAAATCAAAGGAACTTGAGAGGGTGTTTGGAATAATACTTGATGGAAGGAAATCCGGATCAAGTATTTCAAAAGTTTTGAATGATGTTTCGGATGACTTGCGGGATTTGATGGCACTTAAAAGGGAGAGAAAGTCTGCAGTGATGATGTCTGTGATGTTTCTTTTAATCTCGGCAGTTGTTGCAACTCCATTTTCTATTGGAATGGTCAGCGTATATTCGGGATTCATGCAAAGTAACGGAATGGAATCGGAAATCATTCTGACTGCACCGATTGCTGGAGAATTGTACCTGATTATACATTCCGTTCTTGTGGCATTCATAATCAGCATAATCATGTATGGTGATGTCAAAAAGGGAATCAAGTTTTCCCTGCCTTTGCTAGCCGCATCTTTTGTAATATTTTATCTGATTTCAACTTTTGGTGGCAGTATGCTTTTTGGGGGATTCTAATGGATAATAGCGGACAAACATCAGCAGAATTCATTTTGCTTTTCGGAGGAATATTCGTTGTGGTTTTATTGGTTATTTACATATATAATAATTACATCAACGAATTAGGTGGTGAAATTGCATCGAAAGAAGTTAATGAGTTTAACAATCAGATAAAAGCTCTTGAAATGTATTTCAAATGACAATCTTAAAAATATAAATAACTTTGAATATAATATAATAACGATGATTGAACACACTAAGACTTTTTACGAAAATATTATTGATTCATTAAGATTTGCACTTTCAGATAAGGTATCAATCATAGTTATTGGAGTTATTTTAACGCTTATTTCCACCATGGAATATTATGATTTTGGATATACGGGAATTGGGATTATCATTAACATTATTTTAATTATTTTAATACTTTTTGAATCAGGATATTCATCAAAAATTATTGAGGAAACGATTGCTGGATCAACAAAACCTCCTGCTATTGGTAACGTTATGGAAATTTTGAAATTGGGAGTTAAAGAGTCTTTAGTGTTAATTGGATATTTCATGATTCTTACGGCTCTAACTACTTTAACTTATATTTTTCATTGGTTATTTCCTTCAATCGAAATTTTGATTATAACGAATATTATTTTGTCTGCAGTGTTATTGATATTTTTGCAAAGTTCATTAATTTATAGGGCTCATAAATCAGGAAAAGTTCGTGAAGGGTTTGATTTAAAAGGAATTTTTAGATTATATTCGAAATTAGGTTTTAAAAGTTGTTTTTATTTGTTTGTGGCAGGTTTAATTGCTCAAGTTGTTATTGTATCAAGCGTTTTTAATCTAAGTTCATTAGAGTTTGCTCGAATTATTAGATTTATTCTAAAATTCACATTGGCTCCAATATGTTTAATATTTTCCTTGAGGTTGTTTGCACTTCAGGGAACAATTGATTGACGAAAAAATTTTTATTTTAAATTAGGTGATAAAATGGACATGTTGATTGGTGGAAAACACATTTCAAGTGATGATTTGGAAGAAGTTAAAAATCCATATGATGGTGAAGTAATCGATACAGTTCCTATTGCCCACTTGCAAACTGCAGATTTGGCAATTAGCGAAGCAAATAATGCTAAAGATAGCATATGTGAAATGTCAGCATTTAAAGTTTCAAATAAATTGTTTAATGTAGTTGAAAAATTGAAGGATCATCGTGAGGATTTTGCTGAATTATTAACTTTGGAAGTTGGAAAACCAATCAATGAGTCTCTTGTCGAATTGGATAGGTCCATTGAAACATTGAAGCTTGCAGCTGAAGAGGCAAAAAGAGTTTACGGTGAAAGTGTGCCTTTAGACGCCGGTTTGAATGGAAAAGGATTTTTTGCATTCACTCAAAAAGTTCCCTTAGGTGTTGTGGCTGCAATTACTCCATTCAACTATCCGTTAAATTTAACAATTCATAAGATTGCACCTGCAATAGCATGCAAAAATACAGTAATTGTAAAACCGCCAACAGAAGCTCCATTAACAGTAATGAAATTCTGTGAACTGCTTAATGAGGAATTTCCGGATGGTGTAATAAACACCGTGACAGGATATGGTTCAGAAGTTGGGGACTTCCTTATAACATCACCTGATGTAGATAAGATATCATTCACTGGAAGCATAACAACAGGTCTTATGATATCTCAAAAGGCAGGAATGAAAAAAGTTACTTTAGAGCTTGGTGGAAACGATCCAATGGTTGTATTGAAGGATGCTGATATTGACAAAGCTGTAAAAGGAGTTATTAATGGAGCATTCTTGAATGCGGGTCAAGTCTGCATGGGCGTTAAAAGAATCATCATCGAAGATGAAATTGCCGATGAGTTTGCAGAAAAGCTGGTCATTGAAACTGAAAAGCTTGTCATGGGAAATCCTTTAAGCAGTGATACTACATTAGGAACATTGATTTCCGAAAAGGCTGCAAGGCAAGTTGAAGAGACTGTTAACAATGCAGTAAAAGAAGGTGCTAAAATATTGGCTGGTGGAGTTCGTGACGGGGCATTTTATGAAGCTACTGTAATTGATAATGTCACAACAGATATGGACTTGGTTGTAAGGGAGACATTTGGACCTGTGGCGCCGATTATTCGTGTAAAATCCCTTAAAGAGGCAATTTCAGTTGCAAATGATACGGAATATGGTCTTCAAGCGGGTGTGTTTACGGAAAGTTATTCTTCAGCCATGAAATGCGCTCAGGAAATCGAAGCCGGAACCGTATTCATCAATAAGCAATCCACATTCAGAACAGACAACATGCCGTTCGGCGGATTTAAGAGCAGTGGTGTTGGAAAAGAAGGAATAAAATATGCAGTTGAAGAGATGACTAGAACTAAATTAATTGGTTTGAATCTAAGATAGAAAAAATCATCATTGTTGATGATTTTTTATTATTTATAATTGTTTTAATTAAATAACTGCTTTAATATTTGAATATCTCATTTAAAACAATTTAATTCTAATTTATTTTTTTATTAACTAATCTACACTTAAATAACACTTGTTGTAACTTTATAATATAAAATAAATAATAAAAAAGAAAATAAGTTTCTTAAACTTATTTTAAATAGTTTTCGACAAGATTACGGGTTTCGTTAAGAGACTCTATTGGGATTCCTTTAGGCATTTGGCCAAGTTCGCCATCAACATCTTTGAGGATGCCTTCGCCCATTCCAAGAAACATTCCCTCACTCACGATATCGCTAAATGCCTGTGGTGGAAGCAAGGAGACGCCTACTTTATTGTCATCTTTAACATTTAAATCATTTGTAACGACTGTAATTGCACGTTTTCCCAAATTAACATTACAAATTAAGAGATTATCGTTTTTAGGATGTTTTGTTACACTCATCACTTCTCCAACTTTAATGTCAATACCCATAATGGGGTCATTGATTGGGCCTAATGCAAGGCGATCTTGCAGGCCAATGATTGTATCAAGGAAAAATCTTACTTTTGCAATGTTTTCCTGGGTTTTTTCCCGGTCTTCTTTTGGAGCGTTGTTTAAAAATTTTTTATTCCAGTCATCACCACCCAAACATTCAATGATTTCTAAAGCTTTTTGTTTAAGTGCAATAACATCTGGAGAGTTAACCAATTCATCCCCCTCGAGGTAGGAATATGTTAATGATTGAAAATCACTATTCATCTGTTTTCCAATATCAATTGCTTGTTTTTTATTCCAACTTCCTCTAAATCCTGCTGTTGGAATGAGATTTAGGTAGTTTTCTCTAGCTTTGCTCGCTACTAAAATTCTATAATCTTTTGTTGTATCCCACATTTCAAGTCTCCTTAGTAATCTAAATTATATTTTTTTACTTTATATTTTATTAATTTTTTTCTATTTTTAGAAAATAAGCCGATTTTCAACTTTAAAAAACATAAACTATTTATATTAACAATTAAATAAAATAATACATATTTATTTAACTATTATTTATTTGTGGTGTAAAAATGGTAGAAGTTTCAAAATTACGCAGTTTAGATATTTATACCAACACTGGACATTATGTTGGTCGTGTAGAAGATGTTGTTCTCAATATTAGATTAGGTACTATTTCAAAATTACAAGTAAGAGCTATTGAACATGAAAGGAAACCTACTGGGGTTATTAATACATTTTTAGGAAGTATCCGTGGGGAAATGCCTGAAGAAAATGATATGAGGTCTTTCCAAAGTGATTTATTAACAGTTGACTTTGATAAAGTTCAAGCTATTGGGGATATCATGTTAATCAATCCTAGGGATATGAAAAAAGTAAATCCTGAACCACAAATCCCTGAAGCTGCAGCTCAAGCTACTCCTGAAACTAAACCACAAGAAACTCAAATTCAATTTGAATAAGGAAGATTAGAATAATCTTTCACAAATTCTTTTTTTTATAAACTTTTTTTTAGTGTGATATTATGAAAGTAGGCATTATTGGATGTGGAGCAATTGCCAACCTTATTTGTACAAGCATAGTTCCTGAAGATAACTGCATTGATATTGAATACTTTTTTGATAAGGATATTGAAAGAGCAGAGAATTTGGCAAGTTTTGCAGGCGGTGTAGCAGCACTTGACTTTGATGAAATGGTAAACAATGTTGATCTGGTCTTAGAGTGTGCATCACCGGTTTCAGTTAAGGAATTCGCTCCAAAGGTCTTAGAAAAAGGCGTTGACATGATTATCATGAGTGTCGGGGCATTGATGGATGAAGAATTCTATTATGAAATTGAAAAAATTGCTAAAGAGAGTGATGCTAAAGTACACCTGCCATCAGGTGCAATTGTAGGGCTCGATGGAATTAAAGCTGTTGCTAAATTTGGTCTTAAAGAAGTAAGTTTGGTTACTCGCAAGTCTCCTAAATCTCTTGGCAAAAATATTAGTACTGAAGAAGTATTGTTTGAAGGAAAAGCATCTGAAGCCGTAAGAGAATTCCCATTAAACATTAATGTTGCCGCAACAATCAGCATAGCTTGTCACAGGGATATTGATGTAAAGATAATAGTTGATCCAAATGTTGATAGAAATGTTCATGAGATAACTGCAAAAGGAGACTTTGGTGAATTTAAAACAACCACTATGAATTATCCTTGTTCTTCTAATCCAAAAACCAGCATGTTGGCAGCACTTTCAGCAATCAGATTGCTTAAGAGTTTCAATGAGACTATTAGTGTGGGTATGTAATGAAGGATTTTGAAGTTTATTCATCTTTAAAGGTTCCGAAAAACTCAAAAATCATTGTCCGTTTAGATGGTAGAAGTTTTCACACATTGGCTCGTGATTTGAATTTGAAAAAACCCTATGATGAAAATTTTTATCATGTAATATCAAAAGTATGTGAAGATTTGTTTGAAGAATTTTCACCCATATTTGTTTATGCATTTTCAGATGAGATAAGCTTGCTTCTAGACAATATTCCATTTGATGGCAGGGTTGAAAAGATTGATTCTGTAATTGCTAGCTTTGCATCTAGCTCTTTTGTAATTAATTACAATACTCAATTCAAAAAACCTCCTGCTTTTGATTCAAGAATCATTCCAGTTTCTGATGAAGACATTGTGAAATACTTTAAGTGGAGACAGGATGAGTCTTGGAGAAACTGTATCAATTCGCATGGAATTTCATACTTGAAATCTAGGTATTCGAATTCTGAAGCTAATGATAAAATAAAAGGTATGAGCCAAAGTGAAGTTCATGAATTACTGTTTCAGAATGGCATTAACTTAAATGATGTTGACACTTATAAAAAAAGAGGAATTGGAATATATAGGAAAAATAAAAAGGTAGTCGGATTCAATAAAAAGGAAAATAAAAATCAAACATCCTATAGAAGCTATGTTTACACAGATTGGCAGCTTCAGATATTTAGTGAAGAATTCTTTAAGGAAATTGAAGTGATTAAATGAGTTTTTTTTCAAGAATTTTAGGCAATAACGATGAAGAATTCCATGAAATCAAAATTGATAGGGAAGTTTTGGAATCAGTTGTGTACTATTCAAAAAAAGCATATCCGAATGAGTTCCTGGCATTTTTCGATGGCAGGATAAAGGATAAGATTCTATATATTACAAGTTTAATTTTTGTTCCGGGTGAAACCTGCGAAACAGGGGCTGTTGTTCATACGGAGTTGGTTCCAATCAACACGAAATATTGGGGTTCCGTTCATTCGCACCCTGGTCCAAGCGCAAGACCCTCCGATGCTGATTTAATTACATTTTCAAAAACAGGATATTTTCATATGATTGTATGTCTTCCATATTCCCTAGAGACATTTAAGGCTTATGATAGGTATGGAGAACCTACAGATTATACTGTTGGGGATTATAACTTTCTTATGGATAATGACCTAATTGAATTTTTCGATGAAGATGATGTCTTAAAGGACAGTGATGAGTTTAAACCAGGATTTCTTGATGAGGAAGATGACGAATTTTTCAAACATCTCGATGAAGAAAGATCAGATTACTATGGAAATTATGAAAAACAGCATCAAATCAAGGTGATTTCAAATAATCAGCTGCCCAATCAAGTTGTTAAAATTGAAATTAATCCAGATGGCACTGTAAAAAGAGTTCATAGGGAATTTAAAGAATAGCTATTTTTGATGGTTAAAAAAGAAAAAAGAAAAAAACAATTATGGTGAAATTGTTTTTTATAATTCTAATCCATTAGCTTCATAAACATTATCTAAAGCTTGGATTTCTTTAATCACGTCTTTTGGAATTTCTTTATCTAAAGTTAGAACCATAATGGCTCTTCCACCTTTTATGTCTCTTCCAACTTGCATAATTCCAATGTTTACATTGTGTTCGCCTAATTTTGTACCGATTTTTCCAATACTTCCAGGAACATCTTCATATTTTGCAATAAACATATGTCCTTCAGGAATAACATCGACCCAATAATCGTTTACTTTTAAAATTCTTGCTTCGTGTAATTGAGTTCCTTCAGCAGAGAAAACATCATCTTCACTTTTTGCAATAACTTTGATTAATGATTCATATCCTTTAGCATTGTTTTTCCTGCCTTCTGTAATGCTAATTCCTCTGTCTTTTGCAACTAATGCAGCATTGACTGCATTGACCGGGGAGCTTAAGAATGGATTTACAGCACCTTGAATGACAGTTCTTGTTAATATTTCAAGGTTTTCAATTTCAGCGAGTTCACCACTGTAGACGATTTCAATTTCTTTAATTTTACCGTTAACTCCTTGTGAGATGAAACTTCCTAGTTTTTCACATAATTCCATGTATGGAGCTAATTCTGAGTAAGTAGTCCTATCAATACGTGGCATGTTTAATACATTTTTAGGAGTGTTTCCTTTTGCCAAATCAATAATTTCATCAGCTACTATAATTGCCGCATCCCTTTGAGCTTCTTTAGTTGAAGCAGCAATGTGAGGGGTTAACACAATATTATCAAGTTCGAATAATTTTGAGTTTTCTGCAGGTGGTTCATTTTCAAATACGTCGAGAGCAGCACCACCAATTTTATTGTTAACTAAAGCATCGTATAATGCTTCTTCATCAATGACTCCACCACGAGCACAGTTCACAATGTATGCAGTGTCTTTCATTATTTCAAATTGCTCAGTGGAAATTGAATGCTTGGTTTCAGGTGTAAGTGGCACATGGATAGTAATGAAATCTGCATTCACAAGCACAGTTTCCAAATCGGTTAAGACTACGCCCATTTGTTTTGCAACTTCTTCCGGCAAGTACGGATCATATGCCATTGCATCCATACCGAATGCTTTACATCTGTTCACTACTTGTGAACCTATTCTTCCCATTCCGATTACACCAAGGGTTTTGTTTCTAAGTTCAACACCCATGAATTTTTTCTTTTCCCATCTGCCTTCTTTTACGGATTTGTCTGCAATGGAAATTTTACGAGCCATGCTTAAGATTAATCCCATTGTATGTTCCGCTACAGTAACTGAAGTGGATTCTGGAGAGTTTACAACCATAATACCTTTTTTTGTTGCGGCATCAAGGTCAATATTGTCCACTCCAACACCTGCTCTTGCGATAATCTGTAAATTGTCTGCTTTTTCAATAAGGTCTGCAGTTAATTTTGTACGACTTCTCACTATAATTCCATTATATTCATGGATGGTATCGGCTAATTCCTCAGGAGTAATGCTGGTATCAACAACAACCTCCGCATATTCCTTCAGGTTTTCAATACCCTTTTCGTTAATAGCATCAGCAATAAGTACTTTCATTTTTTCACCATAATTTGTTAATTTGAAATGAATATTTAATAATAAATATTACTTAAATTTATGTGTTTTATAATATTTAAAATATGTTACTTAAATAAAAATTTAACAGATAATTCCAATTTTCTAAAATAAATATTGTTCAGGAATCATTATATAAATAATTATATATATCAAAGAATTCAATAGTAAATAGGTGATAATCATGGTAAAAATGGAAGAATTCCCAATGTCAAGTACAAATTTTATTTCAGGATACAAAGTTGTTGAAAATAAAGGATTTGTATACGGATTAACCGTACGTGCAAGAGGTATTGGCGGAGATATCGGTGCAGGTATTAAAGGTATTTTAGGTGGCGAAATCAAACAATATGTTGCAATGATGGAAGATTCAAGAGAAGAATCTATACAAAGATGCATCGAACATGCTAAAGAAATGGGCGCAAATGCCATTATTTCAGTGAGAATGGACTCAGATAGTATTTCTCAAAATATGCAAGAAGTTTTAACCTATGGAACTGCTGTTGTAATAGAAAAAGAATAGTGATAATATGTTTTTTGAGGATTTGAAATATAAAGACAAAATAATTCCACAAACAATATTGGGATATGGGCCATTTATGGCGGAGCTGTATTTTGGCCATAGATCAAGACTATATCTTGATGATTTATATAAAAATCCTCAAAATATTGCTGAAGTAATTATCGAATCCTATAATCAGGGCGTCAGAGCCATAAATTTGGTCAATGATTCTAACCTGATTGAAGCTTATGACATTGCTCGTGGAGAAGGTTGCGAGATGAAAGTTATAGCAACTATCGGCAAATCTGATGTCGATTACTTAAATCCCAATTATGAAGTTGCAAAGGAAGTTGATTGGGAGGAAGACATTGAGCTGTTCTCCTCTTATGACTGTCCGGTGATGCTGGTTGATGAATTCGTCACCGACGCTTATGATTGGAAGTTAACTTCAAAAATATTGACTGAAATCAAAAATGCAGGCTCTCTTTCAGGATTGGTTACTTCATTTCCCTCAAGAACAACTGATTTAATTCCTGAAAATTTAGATATGGATTTATTTGATTTCTATATGATTCCATTTAATTCCCTTTCATATATGATGGATATAAATGCATTCAATGAAGCACAAAGGGAAGATTTCAAGCAAAAATTATTAAAGTTAAATAAAAAGGTAATTGCCACCAGAGTACTGGCAGCTGGGGTTTTACAACCAAAAGAAGCATTCTCATTTTTTAAAAAAATTGATTACATAGACTTAATTGTTATTGGTGTTGCAAAGGTCAGTGAAGCCATTGAAGACTTTTCACTTTTAAAAGAATATTAAAGTTTTACAACTTCATATTCTTCAAATGGAACGTGTCCGTCAGCTTCGAGGGACAGATTCAAATCAAGTAGTCCATTAATCAAATCGGTTATATTTTTATTAGATGGTTTTTTACCTGTTATTTGCAAGTATTGCCTAGGTGAGATTTCACAATATTCGCACTCAAAATTGCAGCATCTGTCCTTTTCTTCACAGCCATATCCTTCCTGGGTTTCATCAGTTCCAATTACAATGTCATCTAAAATTCTTGAAACTCTCTCATCTGATGCAAACATAGCTATTTTTTGGGTTTTACCGCAAATTCCTATAGCTTTTTGCCCTTTAAAGTTACAAACCCATTTTATAGGATAATTTTCCATATCTGTAATCTGCAAATTTTCCATAGTATCACACTAATTCTCTTTTCTCTCTTTTATCATCTTCAGCAATTCTTTTGAATTTTCAAATTCTTTCAGTTCCCATGATTTTATAACGGGGATTGTGCCGATAGATTCTTTAATCTTATCATTATTAATTATGAAAACAGGTTCTGATGTTGTCACCATTGATAGGTCTTTAAGCGGAATCGCCATTCTTTTTAAAGTTTTTTCAGTTCTATTCTTTTCAACATTCGCCATTAATGGGGAATGCTTATCTGAACTTTTCATTTTGGCGACTGCATCAAATGGGCCTTTATTTGTTGATAAAACACCGTAGCCTAGTTTTGACAAATCATTAACGTCATCAGTATATTTGATATTTTCTTTTTGAGGTTGCTTTAGCAGGTCAATATCCAATGTAACTTTTGTATTCAGGATTTCCTCCAGTATCATTGCGGTTTCGGCATTTGCACGTACAATTCCATTTTCATACTTGTACATTGTTGCACGGGAAACATGTGCAAGATTAGCTAAATCCTTAAGAGACATTGAATATTCTTCTCTGTATTGTTTTATAACATTTCCATCAATTTTAACAAAGTATCCTCCCCGGTCCGCTAAAATTTCAGGATATTCATTGTATAAAATCATATTTTTTAAAGTATCAAAGCCAATTGTTGGAATGTCATATCTTTCATAGATTACTCCTTCTTCTAAAATGCCATTTCTTGAGCGCTCTCCAATGATTATAGGTGATGCTAAGAAAATATTGGCCAATTGCTTCATTTCATGTGCATTGTGTTCATTAATGCTGTCGATGTTTAAAAATGTCTTTAGAAGTAGGATTAATAGGTTTTTCCTAGCTACAATATCAAATGAACCTTGGTCATAAATATCTGAGGTTTTAAAACCTTGTGATGTTAATAGGCTTTCAATATTTTGCAGCAGTTGACTTCGAGTTAGCATATTAATACCTCTTGTTAAACTATATATTCTTTTAAACTTAAATATATTTTAATAATTAAAGGTGATTAAGATTAGGTATTTATATATTGGGATAGACGATACAGATTCTCCAGAAGGAATGTGTACAACTTTTTTAGCCAGTCAAATTATCAATAAATTCAGGGATAATGGAATAGAATT
This sequence comes from uncultured Methanobrevibacter sp., assembly GCA_904501935.1. Classification (GTDB taxonomy): domain Archaea; phylum Methanobacteriota; class Methanobacteria; order Methanobacteriales; family Methanobacteriaceae; genus Methanocatella. Next base: position 29,544 of record CAJGDA010000002.1, read on the forward strand.
GGTGGATTATCCTAGATTAATAAGATTAAATCCTTTTGCTCGTTTTAAGACTCGTGGAAATGGTGGAGTCAGTTTAAAAATTCTTAATGATGATAAATCTGATTTAGCCAAAGAAATTGTACTTGAAGAAGTCGAGAAACTATCCATGTTTGATTGTGACAATACGAATCCTGGAGTAATTTTCTATGATGGTGAAATCACAAAGGAAATGGAAGATTATGCATTCAGGGCAATTTATGAATTCATCACGATTGATGAAGCCGAGGAATTTGGAAATTCAATCGGGTGTGAGATTCACAAATTCAAAAAAGGAAGGGGAATTATCGGATCTATTGCTGCAATTGGCCTGCCTTTATCAGATTATACTTATGAACTTCTTGCTTATAGAACTAGTGAAAATTATGGAACCAAAAGACAAATTGACTATGAATCCGTTTATTTAATGGATAAGGAAACTTTTCCTGATACTTTTGAAAATATTGACTATTCTGAAGATTATATTGCTATTGAACCTAAAACCCCATGCCCTGTTTTATATGGAATCCGGTCTAATACTGTTGATGCGCTTGAAAAGGCAAAAGATATCGTTGAAGTTTCAGAACCTATTGTTGATTCCTGCATTTTTAAGACAAATCAGCACACAGATATGCACATTCAAAAAGCTTCAGACATTGATTCAATGAAACAGTTTGGATGTTATGAGGTTGTAGGTGAGGTTAAAAACAGACCAACAATAATTGATGGGGGGCACATGTTCTTTTATATCTTCGACGAATCTGGAGAAGTTGAATGTGGAGCATACGAACCGACAAAGAATTTTAGAAAGGTAGTTTCTTATTTACGTCCTGGAGATATTGTTAAGGTATATGGCGGAATTGGAGAGCAGAACACATTCAACATTGAAAAATTCCAAGTTGTTAAGTTA
>CAJGDA010000003.1 GCA_904501935.1 uncultured Methanobrevibacter sp.
ACGGTAGAATATTTAAAGACTTTCAATGTTCCTATATTCATTTCAGTTCAAGGTTTCTTAAGGGTCCCTGATGATGAAGTAAACGAGAATTACACTATCAGATTAGATGGCAATGATGAGCTAAAAGATATTTTTAGGGGAATCCAAGCAATTTTTCTTGATGAAGAAGAAGCGAATATCATGTGTTTGGACTTTGATGTAGATGAGATTGTGGTAACTAACGCTTCTCATGGTTCTAGAATAATCGCAGATGGAGAGATTAAAATTGATGCTGTAATGTGTGATGATGTTGTTGATACAACTGGTTGCGGGGATACATATATGGCAGCATATATTTCACAAAGATTATTGTTGAAATCCCCTAAAAATTCAGGCGACTTTGCTTCTGAGATTGCTAGTCATAAAATTGGATATGATGGTCCTTATAAAATGAAAAAATAAATAATTCTTTAAAATTATTGAAATGCTATTTTAAAAACATTCATTTTTAATTTTTAGTAGTTTTTAACTAAATTTACTTAATTTAGAAAACTTTATTAATTAATATTATTATATTTATATAATGTATTTTTGAATTTTTTAAACACTACAAAGGGTCATCATGTCAATTAAGTCAGATAATATAATCGAAAAGGAATTTAAAAACTTACGTAAGGAGCTTTTGGATTTAACTTTAAGAAATCAACTCCTTAACTTCAAATCAAGAGCTAAAACTATCACTATAGTAAATCAATCCCCTACAAATCTTTTTCAAACATTAGTGCTGCAAGAAAATAAGATGTATTTTGTGGCGAATAAAAAAGATAAGGAAGAAGATAAATCTTCAGTTTGGGACCACATTCCATTTGACTTTTCCAAGTTTTCGGAAGGAGATAAAAAGTTAGCAACTGATTTGACTCCAAAGGAACTCCAAAAGAGATTATATTACATCAATAACCAAGCTAAGACAATGCTTCAGGAGCAAGGTTATAATATTTTATATCTGGCCATTGGTTTTTTAGTCTGGAAAGACAAATCAAAACCAAGACAGAAAAATAAGGCTCCTTTAGTGCTAATTCCAGTTTCAATGGAGAGGAAAAAAGTAGGTGAATCATTTAACCTCGAATGGACTGGAGAAGATATTCAAACCAATATTTCACTTAAAGCAAAACTATTTGAAGCAGGCATAGAGCTTCCTAACTTTGAATTTAAGAGATATGGTGAAGTCATCGACCATTATATTGCAAATGTAAGGCGTGCAGTTAGCCGTATGGATGGATGGGAAGTTAATTCTGATGTAGCTTTAGGTTTCTTTAGTTTCACTAAATTTGTAATGTATAATGACCTAAATCCTAATGCTTGGGAGGACAATGTTGATTTAACTAAAAATGAATTAATCCAAGCTATTTTCAATCCTGCCAAAAATGATCAGGAATCATTTAGGGAAGAGGATATCGATTCACGCTTAGAGTATCAGAATATGTATCAGGTTTTAGATGCTGATTCATCCCAAATTGCCGCAATTCAGGATGTTAAGGCAGGACGAAACCTTGTTGTAGAAGGTCCTCCAGGAACCGGTAAATCACAGACTATCGTAAACTTGATAGCTGAACTATTGGCCGAAGGCAAGTCCGTTTTGTTTGTTTCAGAAAAAATGGCTGCATTAGATGTTGTAAAGGACAGATTGACTGGTGTAGGATTAGGAAAATTCGTCTTGGAATTGCATTCACATAAGACAAGACGTAAAAAATTCTTAAAGGACTTGCAAAAGGCAACCAATGTGCGTGCACAGGAGCCGTTAAACATTGATCAGACTATCCGTAAGTTGGAAACTTTGCGTCGTCAACTTGATGATTACTCTCAAATTATTCACAAGCCTGTATTTGCCGTAAACTTATCTGCATTCCAGCTATATGGTATGAAAGAGTCTGCTGATGACCATTTTGCAACTAAAGGCACACTAATGCCATTAGTCAGATTTGAAAATCCTGAATCCATTAGCTTAAAAGATTTGGATGACATGAAAATAGCTTTGGAAAACTTGGCAGAATTGTATCAGACAATTTCCAAAGAAAACCCTTGGAGCAAATGTGCTCCAAAAAGCTTGCTTCCCGCTGACTTAAGGGAAATTGAAATGTTGATTAATGACACCCTATTCGCTTTGGACAATTTCTTGGTTGAGCGCGGAAGAGTTTATGATATTTATGGAATTAAAAAGCCGGATACCTTAAATGAGTTTCAAAATTCACTTTCTGCATTTGAGATAATCAAGTCTCAAAATGCCGAATTGATAGATGGAAGCATACTGAAGTCAGGTGCATGGAATAATAACAATGAGGATGCATTTAAATTAATTCAAGAGCTTCAAAGATATCAGAAATACTCTGGAATTTTAAATAAATTCAACCAAAGCATTTTTCAGGCAGACATTGATAGGTTGATATACGAGTTAAGAAATATTTCCAATAAAAAGTTCAGATTCTTTAACAACAAGCAACATATTGAACTTGTTGAGCCATATTATGCTTATCCAGTAAATGAAAGTATCGATGAGATTATAAGAGATTTGCAAGAAGCGAAAACAGTTATTAAAATGAGAAGGAATTTGGAAGCTAATGAAGCATTAGGCCAAAAATATTATGGTGCTTATTGGCATTTGAACGCCAATATTGATGATTTAAAAGCAATTGCAAAATGGATGAATGAATTTACTGCTCTTGTTCGTCAAGGAACATTCTCTGAAAATACTATTGACCTAATGAGCAAAGACTTATTTGATATTAATCCCGAAAGAGACCTTGCAGAGTATATTGATTCTGGAGAGGAATTTGTAAGAATCCTATCGAAACTTAAAGATAAATTGAACCCTAGAAGCAAGCTGATATTCAAAAGGGAAACTGGTGATGTTCCTTTTGAGGCATGGCAAGAACAATTGTACAACTGGAGAGGACAATTATCAAGTCTTCACTTATGGTCTCAGTACTTAAATACAAAAAACGCTCTAAAAACTTCCAATGCTAAAATGTTTGTGGATTCTATTGAGAAAAGAAACATTAAAAAGGAAGATATTGAAGCATTGGTTGAAGGAAACTTTGCAGATTCACTTTTAAATATATTATTTGTTGAAAATCATGAATTGGCAACATTTGTTGGTGAGCTTCATGAAAATAGAATTCGTGAATTCAGGGACTTGGATAAGAAGATTTTGGTTTTAAACCGTAAAAGAATTTACCATAAATTAAACAGCAATATCCCAAAAATCTTTGGCGGAACTGAAAATCCACAAGCTAAGATTCTTGCAGGTGAATTTACAAGAAAAAGCGGACATATGCCGGTTCGAAAGCTATTGGAAAAAGCGGGTGGAATGATAAAACAAATCAAACCTTGTTTTATGATGAGCCCATTATCCATTGCCCAGTACTTGGATCCAACAAACGAGGAATTGCAGTTTGATGTAGTTATTTTTGACGAAGCAAGTCAAGTAAAACCGGAAGATGCACTTGGTGCATTTATGAGAGGTAAAACCGCTGTTGTTATGGGGGATACCCAACAATTGCCTCCAACTTCATTTTTCGACCAGATGTCAGATGCTGAAAGCGATGAAGAGGAAGCAACATCACTTGATATGGAAAGTATCCTGCATTTATGTAAATTGTCATTCCCTGTTAAAATGCTTAAATGGCACTACAGATCACGCCACGAATCATTGATTACAGTTTCAAATAGGGAATTCTATGACGATGACTTATTGGTTTATCCTTCACCTTCACACAATGACCCTGAATTAGGTTTAAAATTCCATTATAATCCAAATACTGCATATCATAGAGGTTCATCTTCTGCAAACCCTCTTGAAGCTGAAGATGTTGCGGATGAAATTTTCAATCACTTTGAAAAATATGGAGATACAAAAAGCTTAGGTGTTGGAACATTCTCTGTTGCACAAAAAAACGCAATTTTAGAAGCATTAGAAGTAAAACGTAAAGAAAGACCTGAATTCGAACCATTATTTTCAGATAATAAAGAAGAAAGATTCTTTGTTAAAAACCTTGAAACAATTCAAGGTGATGAAAGGGATGTTATTCTAATTAGTGTGGGATATGGATTTGATGAAGACAGGAAAATGTCACTCAACTTCGGTCCTTTAAATCAGGATGGTGGAGAAAGACGTTTGAATGTATTGATTACACGTGCAAGAGAAAAGTGTGTTGTATTTTCAAACTTTAAGGCATATGATATGAAATTAACAGCAAATCCTCCTTATGGTGTAAAATCTTTAAAAGAATTTTTGGAATATGCTGAAAACTTAACATTGGGGACTCATGTTGGTGATGCATACTCTCATGAACCGTTTGAAGATGCAATTGCTAACTTTTTAGAGGAAAACGGTTACACAGTTGACAGACAAATCGGTTGCGCTGGATTTAGAGTTGATTTGGCAATTGTTGATGATGAAAATCCTGGAAAATATATCTTAGGAATCACAACTGATGGAAAAATGTATTCCTCAAGTAAAGTAGCACGTGACCGAGATAGGCTTCGTGAACAAGTATTAAACGGTTTAGGATGGAAGCTATACCATTTATGGTCTACTGACTGGTACAGGAACAGAGACCTTGGACGTAAAAAGCTTTTAGACTTTGTTGAAAAATCCATTCGTCAAACTCGCGCAGAAGAAAAACGCAAATCTGAAGAAGAAAAAAAATTAGCTGAAAAAAGAAGAATTGAAGCTGAAAAAAAAGCTGAAGAGTTACGTATAGCGCGTGAAAGAGAAGAAGCCGAACAGCAATCACAAGATGACATTAACATTGAGGATATTGGCCCTTCCGAATTTGTTGAAGTTGAAAAAGTTGATGACATATTGGAAAAACCAATCGATGTAAGTGAAATTGACCCATCAGAATTCTTTGAAGATGAAAAAACAATTAATCATGATAATATTATAAAAGAAACTCCTTCTGAGTTTGTTGATGTTGAGCCTTCTAGTGGTGGGGGTGTTGTTGAGGAAACTCCTTCTGAGTTTGTTGAATTTGAACCTTCAACTAACGAATCATCCGAAAAATCTGCTGAATTCACTCCACAAGAGGATGCTGATAATGGAAAAATCCCTAAAGAGGATATTGTTGATCAATCAGATGTGGATGAAGATAGTGAAGTGTGGGAATCAGATGAAGGTGTATCTCCAGAAGATAATGCTGAAGTATGGGAAAATGATAGGGATTATTCTGAAGAATCAGATAAACCTCTTTCAGATGTCATCACAGATAAATTTAAATCAATCTTAAAATCAGATGAAGAAGGCAATGAAAATGAGAAAGATTCAATTTTCTCATCCATTAAATTCACTAAAGATTTGGGCGAAGACTCAGATTTCGAAAAAGATTTTGAAGAACCTGTAACAGAAGTCGTTAATGAAGAAGTATTTGACAAATCAGAACAACACATTGTCGAAGATGATTTTGATGAAACTACAAAATATGAGGAAGATGAGATAATAACACCAAAATTCGGCACTAAAATTGATTTGGGTTCTGATGATGATTATATTGTTGTTGATCATAGTGATGATGAAGTAGTGGATAAAACAGTTCAAAGTAAGTCTGAAGAGATTTTTGAGGATACTGTTGATTTGGGTTCTGATGATGATTATATCTATGTTGATCACAGTCATGATGACGAACGTATAATGGATGATGAAACTGATAAATATGATTTTAAAGAGGATTTAGGCAAACAAGAAAAAGTAAATGAAATACATGAAGAAGAACAAAAGCCTAGATCTAGAATGGGAAGCAATGTAAAATCATTTATTTCTGGCATTATGGCAGGTGAATCAAAATTAGAATCTAAAGAAATTGAAACTTTTAAAGGTGAAATAATTGAAGAAGATGAAGTTCAACAATTTAAACCTGCTCCTAATGATGATTCTGTTGTCGAAGCTGAAATTGTAAGTGATGATGAGTTAAATATTTTCACTGATGATTCATTAGGCAAATATGATGATGAACTTGAAAGACCATCTCCTAAAATGGATTATACCGAAGGGGATGAATTAAATATTTTCACTGATGACTCACTTGGTAAGGGCAAAAGAACTAATGATATTGTAGGCAAAGCTAAGGAAGAGTTCATAGATGATATATTTTATGATGAAGAGTTAAAAAGGGAAGTTTATAAAGATGAATTAGCTGATGATAATGAAATTCATCAAGATGAGGTATTTGATAATGACATTAATGAGGAAACCCCACAGAATAATGCAATATTTGATGGTAATGATTTAGATTATAATATTAAAGAGGAAACAGTTCCTGATGATGTTGAGTTTGAAGGTAATGATTTAGATTATGATATTGAAGAGGAAGTTTCTCAAGATGGCGAAGTAATTATTGAAGATAATCATGAATTTGATATTGAAGTGGAAGAAAGTATTAAGGAAGATATGGGTGATGGAGTTACTTACTATCAGGGTTCAAATGATGTTAAAAGTAAACTTAGAAAAAATAATTTCTACTATGAAGAAGAAAAGCCTAGATCAGTTCGTGATTCAATTAGGGGAATCAAAAAAGATATGCAATATATCAATAAATCCTTAAAGGAAATCGAAAATCCAACTAAAATTGATTATGTTTCAGTAGTGGATAGGACAGAAGAATATGACCCTAATGACTATTTAAGTAGACCTAGTGATGATGATTCTGATATAATCATTGAAAAAGAAGAAGGTTTAACCTTTGCAGAGAAAGAAGAACAAAGAATAGAAAAAGAAATGAGGATGGAAGCTCTCAGAAAAGATGTATCTGATGAAAAAGATGTTATTGTGCCTGTTCATGAACAAGCAAGAAGAGAAGAACTCAAAGACCAAGCTCTTGAAGATATTATTTTAAGTGCTAATGAGGATTATAGGGAAATTGAAAAGCAAAGACATAGGCAGGATAATCAATTGAAGGCATTTGATGACCAAATTCTTCCAGGCAAAAGAAAAATGGAAGATGAAATAATTGATTATGTTGAAGTCGAGGACATAGGCATAAATTCATCTGATGAGCTATACAAACAACCAATTGATAAAGTGGCTAAATCTATTAAGGAAATTGTTGATGTTGAAGGTCCAATTCATGTTAGTGAAGTAACTAAAAGAGTTAAGGATTCATGCAATATTAAAAGAGCGGGTTCTACTTTGAAAAAACGTGTCAATGCAGCTATTGATGAAGCTGAAAACTCAGGAGATATAATTAAAATTGGAGACTTTTTATATGATGCATCAAATAACAATATTGTTATAAGAAAAAGGAATAAGCCAAATATTGATTTAATTTCAGATGAGGAAATAGCTAAAAGCATTGAAACTGTATTGATTCACAAACCGGGAATCACTACAGGCCAAATTGCAAAAGAAACTTCACGCAACTTTGGATTTAAATCAACTTCTAAAAAGACTGCAACCAGAATCAACAGTGTATTGGATTTAATGATTGCAAACAATAAAGTTAAAATAGAAAACGATATAGTTGAGCTTAAATAGGTTTTTACATGTCAACTAAAATCAAATCTCCCGACAATTTGCCAAATAAACCTGGTGTCTATATAATGAAGGATGATGCAGACACCATAATTTATATTGGTAAAGCTAAAAGCTTAGTCAAACGTGTCAAATCTTATTTTAGGGAAAAATTGGACCGGCCAAAGACTCAAATACTAATGAGTCATTTTGATAGTTTAGAGTATATTGTGACTAATTCTGAAAAAGAGGCTTTGATTTTAGAGGCTACATTAATTAAAAAGCATCGGCCACGCTATAATGTCCAGCTGAAGGATGACAAAAGATATCCATATGTTAAGATTACTGATGAAGAGTTTCCAAGATTGGTCATCACAAGAAACGTTACAAAAAACGGAGTCTATTTTGGTCCGTTTACTGATGTGGGTTCTGTTAAGCAAACTGTTAAATTTCTAAAATCCTTATTTAAAATTAGAACATGCCGTAACATGAATGGGCCTTGTCTAAACTCACAGATTGATTTGTGTTATGCCCCATGTGATGGAAAAATTAGTAAAGAGGAATACGGTGAAATTATAAATAAAATTGATTTGTTTTTTCAGGGTAAATATTCCACAATCGTAAACAACCTTAAAAAGGAAATGGTTGAAGCTGCTGATAGGGAAGAGTTTGAAAAGGCAGCAGTCATTAGAGACCAGATTACATCAATTGAAGAAATCATGGAAAAACAATTCGTTGACTTTGTTGACGATGATTTGGACCAGGATGTTATAGCTATTGCTCCTAGTGAAAATGAGGTTATAGTTATTATAATGCCAATTAGAAACGGTAAAATTGTAGGGCGCGATGACTTTTTGATGAGCGGATCGCAATATGATTCATCTTCTGAAATAATGTTTTCATTTATTCAACAGTATTATGGTTATAATAGACATATTCCCAAACAAATCCTTTTGGATGAAAATATAGATGAAAAGGAATTGCTTGAAGAGTGGTTAAGTGATTTAAGGGGAAATAAAGTTACAATTAAAGTTCCACAAAAGGGTGTTAAGTTAAGGCTTGTAAAGATGGCTAAGAAAAATGCTGAAATTATTAAGCACCAAAAGAAAAATATGGAAAATTCACTGATTGAGCTTAAAAAATACCTTAAGCTTGAAAAAGTGCCTCATGTAATCGAAGGATATGATATAAGTAATATTTCTGGCCAATTTGCTGTCGGTTCAAAAGTGTCCTTTAAAGATGGAAAACCCTATAAAAAAAGGTATAAACATTTTAGAATGGAAACTCCAGGACCTAACGATTTTGCCATGATGGAGGAATTATTGACTCGCAGATTGAAATTGATTGATTCTGATCCCGAACCTGACCTAATGGTGATTGATGGTGGTAAAGGACAGTTGGGCATGGCTTGTGGCGTGTTGGAAAAGTTAAATCTTACTCATATTCCTGTCATTGGTATTGCAAAAGAATTTGAAGAGATATATCTTCCAAACACTAAGCGTCCAATTATTATTCCTAAAAATAATAAAGCATTGCATCTGCTTCAGCAAGTAAGGGATGAATCTCATCGTTTTGCAATAACCTATCATAGAAAACTGCGCAGTAAGGATATTTCAGCCTCTTCACTTGATGATATCGTTGGAATTGGTAAAAAAAGAAAGATTGCTCTTTTAAAAGAATTTGGAAGCATTGAAAATATTAAAAAGGCGTCAATTGAGGAATTAGCTAAAACCAACGGCATGAATCAAAAAACGGCTGAAAATGTCTATAATTATTATCACTAATGTTAAATTATTTTTAATGAAAAATAACTAATTTTCCATTAAGTTTAAATATAATAATTTTAATAAAGTTTTTATAAGAAATGAAAAGGGATTATGATTTATGGTTAAATGTCCACGGTGTGGGTATGAAAATTCATTCACCGCCGTATATTGTGATAATTGTGCCTATCGCCTAACGGAATCCAACGGGAAATTATTCAATAATAAACGGAAAAGTGGTTGGGACATAGGTATTGCTAAAAAAATTGTTATTGTACTTGGAATTATTATTATAGCGCTGTTACTCTTCTCTTTTGTATATAATAACACTCAACCATCTCATAATGAAACTTTAAACATCATTACTGCAGATGGTAGTATTAAAGAAACTTCTTCTTATCCATATGTTGCTGTCATTGACTACGAAGGAAATTGGTATGCTGAAATGGGAAATCCTAATTTTCTTGTAAAAAAATCTGGTTATGGTTCAGATCAATTCAATCTTGATTGTGCTTCATGGGATAGGATATGTATTGATGCTTATAGATATGATGGTATGGGAGAATTAAAAGTGCAGCTTTTAAGAAATGGTGAAGTTGTAGCTGAAAATTCAACTACAAATGGTTCAAGCAGGGTTGTATTGAATTACAATTTTTAAAATTATTCAATTTGATTAATTTTTTTCTGCAATAAGTCAATTAATTCATCAGTCTTATATAATCTAATTTCTTGTTCTTCCTTATCTTTAAATATTTGATAAAATTTGATAAGGTCGCTACATAACTGGTCGTATTGAATATTTAGTGTGTTAAATGTATTCATTAGTGTAACTAGTTTATCTTGTTCTATTGGTTCGGGTTCTCTTAAAATCCTTTCAATATTTACAAAATGAGTTTCAATCATAAGTTTTTCTTCTTCTAAGCTATATTGATATTCTTGAATTTTATTTTCACTAGCCATTATATCACGTTTTTTCATTAATTAATATAAAATATAAATACTTTCATTAATAAAAATTTGTATTAATATAAACGGGGCATAAAGAATGATAAAAGTTGAAAATGTAAGCAAAGATTATAAATTAGCTGATGGAACAAAAGTTAAAGCACTTAAGAATGTTAGTATTGAGGTTAAAGAAGGCGAAATTCTTGGAATCATGGGAAAAAGTGGTTCCGGTAAAACTACCCTTTTAAGAGCCATTAGAGGTGTAGAACATATTGATGAAGGAAGCATTACAGTTGGTGATGTGAGCATTAACCAAGATTCTTCTCAATTTTATTATAATAAACTCAAAAAAGAAACAGCAATCCACCTTCAAAGGTCATTTGGGTTATGGCCGGATACTGTACGTGAAAATGTCTTGAGAAAGTTATATGCCAGAAGATATTTTGATGAAGGGGATACTAATTTTGAGGTTGCTGAAAGTGAATTCGGTGAGGAAGCTGATGAAATTCTGGAACTTGTTTCATTAACTCATAAAAAAGACCATTATGCATCCGTTCTCAGTGGTGGTGAAAAGCAAAGATTGATTATGGCAAGGCAACTTGCAAAACAACCTAAAGCTTTACTTCTTGATGAACCTGCAACTATGGCATGCCCTAAAACAAAACAAGAAATCTTAGATGCTGTTAAAAAGATTAATAAAGAGTTAAATATTTCAGTTATTGTTGTTTCTCACTTGCCTGATGTTCAAAAATATTTGGCTGATAGAGTCATTTTGCTTGAAGACGGCGAAATTGTTGATGAAGGAACTCCGGATAGAATCTGTGATGAATTTATGGAAGGCATGGATGATATTGTAGATATCCAGAATATTGCAACTGATGAAGATGTAATAGAGGCAAAAGATATCTTCAAAAGATTCTATTTGTTGACAGGCGGTGAAGTTTTACAAATTGAAGATATAAACTTCAAGGTTCAAAAAGAGAATATCTTAAGCATAATAGGTCCGAGTGGTGCTGGAAAAACTGTACTTTTAAGAATGCTTGGCGGACTTGATGATCCTGATGAGGGAGAAGTGTTGTACAAAATTGATGGTGAAGATGAATGGGCTGATATTGATATTCCTGGCATTAATCGTATGAAGATAAGATCCAAATTAGGTTTTATGCATCAGGAATTTGCATTGAGCCATTATGCAACAGTTTTGAACCAATTGGCTGTACGTTTAGGATATAAAAATGAGGATATTGTAAAAGAAGCACAGGAACGAGCTAGAAAAGTTGGCCTTAGTGAAGAATTATTGGATTCATTTTATTTACTCACAGACCTTCCTGAAACTGAAGCAAGGGATCGTTTAAGACAAGTAGGGCTTGATTCCGATATTTTAGATGATTTATTCCCAAGATTCCCAGAGACTGCAACAAAAGAAGCGGTTGCAGATATTTTCGAAAGTCTTGATTTGGACATGGATATTTTGCATAGGAAATCTTATGAATTGTCAGGTGGTCAAAAGGTACGTGTCATGCTTGCATTGATTTTAGTTTCAAGGCCTAAATACTTGCTTTTAGATGAACCGTTTGGAGATTTAGACCCAGTTACTTTAAGAGATGTAACCAATGCCCTTAAAAAGATTTCAAAAACTTATGGCATTACTATTGTAATGATTTCACATAATACTGACTTCATTAAGGAGTTAAGTAATAGAGCCATATTTATGGATGATGGAAAAATCATAGATGATAGTGAAGATATCGATAAGATTGTTGAAAATTTCATTGATTTCTGTCATGCGGATTATCTCAAAGGGTGATTAGATAATGTTTGAGGTGATAATGGTTCCTGTTGATGGGTCTGAATATGGTTATGAGGCAGCGGAAGTGGCTATTGAAATTGCTCAAAAATTCAACTCAAAAATCGCTGCGGTTCATGTATTGGAAGAGTTTTCGTTCAATAGCTATGATTTGGAAGAGGATTCAGGTGATGCTATTTTAGCAAAAATTACAAAAATGGCTAATGATGTTGGAGTTGAAGTTACCGAACATCTGCTTACAGCTGATCCATTAAGGGACATGAAGTTCATTGCAGACCAAACCCGTGCAAATTTGATTGTTATTCATGCTCATGGTGCTAATAATCATAGATTTGTCTCATTTGACGAAAATGATGTTTCCGATACACAAATAGGTTCTGTTAGTGAAAGACTTTTGAGAAATTCTACTGTACCTGTTTTATTGATTAAATAATACTTTAACACTTATTTTTCTTTTTTTATACATTTTAAATAGTTATTTTTTACTTAACTTTTTATATTATAATAAATATATTAAATATAACATAAATTTTTAAGATTAAAGGAGATATTTTATGATTGTAAAAGATTGGTGCTCATTTTGCGGTGAGTGTGCTGGAGTTTGTCCAAGAAACTTGATTCAAGTTAGAGAATATTCATTGATCTTTAATGATGAGGATTGTAAAGAATGTGACACATGTATTAAGGCATGTCCAATAAATGCATTAGAAAAAGAGGATTGATTATATGATTGAAACTGATGTAATTGTAGTAGGTTCCGGACCTGCAGGATCCAGTGCAGCTAAACACGCTGCATTAGGCGGAGCAAAAGTAATTTTAATGGATAAAAAATCTGAAATCGGAGCACCGAAAAGATGTGCTGAAGGTGTTTCAATTCAAGGACTTGAAAAATTAGGCATTGAACCTTCACCTCGTTGGGTTACTCAAGAAATCCAAGGTATCAGAATCCAAACTCCCGATGGGACAGATGTTTGGATGACCAGTGAAGAGGTTAAAATACCTGAAGCAGGCTACATTTTAGAAAGAAAAGTATTTGATAAGCATATGGCAATGGATGCCGCTAGAGCTGGTGCGGAAATCAGAATCAAAACTTTAGTCACAGGCATTGAAAAAATTGATGATGGTTATATTGTTATCACAGAATGTATGGGTGAAGAAATTATATATAAATGTAAAATATTGATTGCTGCTGACGGTCCTGAAGGCCATGTTGCAAGATGGGCAGGATTAAGGCCAGCCGCAAAGCCTAAGGAAATGGAATCAGGTGTTCAATATGAAATGTGTAATGTGGAATTTGAAAGACCTGGTGTCATTGAATTTTACTTAGGATCATGCGCTCCTGGAGGATATGTATGGATTTTCCCTAAAGGAGATGACATTGCAAACGTTGGTTTGGCAATTTTACCTCATAAAGCTGAAAAAACAGCAAAAGAATATTTGGATGATTTTGTTGCAACTTGCCCTTACTTAAAGAACGCTCAAGCTGTTGAGATGAATGTGGGCGGGGACCCTGTAGGTGGAATGACCAAAAAACTTTATGATGACAACATTCTAGTCTGTGGAGATGCTGCCGGTCAAGTAAACCCATTGACTGGTGGAGGAATTATCTCAGGTATGACTGGTGGAATGTGTGCAGGTCAAGTCGCTGCTCAAGCTATTAAGGAAGATTGTTCTAAAAAATTCTTAAAACAATATGATGAAATGGCACATGCGGAATTAGACCATGACATTAAAAGGTATAAAAAAGTACAAGAGTACTTGCTTACCTTATCTGATGAAGAATTGGACAGCATTGGTCATGCATTCCAGGATGAAAGCTTTGAGAAGATTTCAACAACTGAAATCGTTAAAAAATTGATTAAAGTATCTCCAAAAGCTTTACTTAAATTAGGCAAATTTGTTTAGGTGTTGAAATTGATTTTAGTTACAGGTGGAGCAGGTTATATAGGTTCTCATACTAATAAAGCATTGCATAATGCAGGCTATGACACTGTTGTAGTTGATAATCTTTGTAAAGGTTATGAATCCTTTACAAAATGGGGAAATTTTGAAAACTATGATTTCGGAAGCAAAGATATACGTGAAGTTTTCGAAAAATATGATATTGACGGTGTTTTTCACTTCGCTGCTTTTTCATCTGTTGCAGAATCTGTTAAAATGCCTCAAAAATACTTTAAAAATAATTATAAAAATACACTGAATCTTCTTCAAATTATGAGGGAATTCGGTGTAGATAAATTTATTTTATCTTCAACCGCTGCTGTATATGGGAATCCTAAAAAGGTTCCGATAACTGAAGACCAAGAATTAAAACCAATTAATCCTTATGGACACTCCAAGTTCATCACTGAAAAGGCTTTAGAAAGAGAAGTTGAAAAAGGTGATTTCAATTATGTATCCCTTAGATACTTTAATGCGGCGGGATGTGATTTTGATTGTGAGATAGGGGAATTACATGACCCTGAAACTCACTTGATTCCATTAGTCTTAGATGCAGCTATTGGAAAACGCGAATCTATTTCCATTTTTGGTGATGATTATGATACTCCTGATGGAACTTGCATTCGTGATTATATTCATGTAAATGATTTGGCTGATGCACATATCAAGGCATATGAATACTTATGTGATGAAAATGAATCAAATATTTTCAATTTAGGTAATGGGGAAGGTTACTCTGTTCGTGAAGTCATTGACATGTGCAAAAAAGTCACAGGATGTGACTTTGAAGTCAAAGTGGATGAACGCCGTGAAGGAGATCCTGCCATTTTAATCGCCGATTCTACTAAAATTAAAGAAAAATTAGGCTGGTCTCCTCAATATAATTTGGAGCAGATTGTAGAATCTGCTTGGAAATGGCATGAAAAAATGAATGTGATTTAGGTAATATTCATGGAAAACGGAAATCATGAAACAAAAATTGACGTTCGTATAATTGTGTCTGGTTTGGATATTGCGCAGCTTGTTTCAAAAGCTGTCAATAATATTCAACTTGAAAGAGATTATAATATTGTTGTTTCTTCAATAATCCCTACTGTAGAACTTGATATTGTTAAAAAGGTTGCAGGTGGTGCGGATATTCTTCTAATTGGAGGATACGGTCATGATGAAACATATAATATTCTTTTCAATGAACTAAAAACTGATTTTAACAATATTGGCTTATTTGATTATAACAGCATCATTGTTGAAGATGAATCAATTGATGATAAATTGGCTGAAAAAGAGATTCTAAATTCAATAATAAAGTCCACATTATCCTATTCTTTAAATCTAATTAATATTCATGCACTAGAAAATAAGCTGATGAAAGTAACCCATAATTACAATAATCTTTTGGATGATTATAATCAGACAGTTAAGGAAAATGAAATTCTAACTCAGGAGAATAATGAATTAAGGGAAGATATCTCCGAAGTCAAATCTGATTTTAACGCATTTAAACTACGTTATGAAGACATATACTCCAAGAAAATTCTTGAAATTTTTAGCTTATATGACTTGTGGCAGGATACTTTCAGGCAGGATTTGAAGGATGAGGAGAGAATCGTAATCGCAACAGATAAATTTAAACCGGACAATGTTATTGTTGGCCAAGGTTTTATTGCAGCTGAATCTAAATCCAAAGCTATAGAATGGTTAAAAATTGTTAGAACTGCACTAATATTTGTGGATGATAATTCTGATGACTTAATCAAGGATTTGAGTTCTGATAGCGAACCTAAAGTTCCGGAAGTTAGAGATGATTATGATATTTCCAACACTTTTGAAAACTTTTGGGATTAAAACAATTATAATTTTATACTAGTTTTAAGATAACTATAATTATAATATTTAATAAGGAGTTAGCAAATGCAAGGTGAGATAGAAGATAAGTGTGGTATTGTTGGGATTCACTGCAGTGATAATTCTAAGAATGTCGCATCTTTTGTGTATTATTGTTTGTATGCTTTACAGCATAGAGGTCAGGAATCAGCAGGAATAGCTACTTTTGATTCAAATCATGGTTTAAAATATTACTGTGGAATGGGTTTGATAACTGATGTGTTTAGAGATTATGAAATCCAAACTCTACAAGGTAATATGGCTATTGGCCATGTAAGATATTCAACTACAGGTCAATCAAAAATAGAAAATTCACAACCTTTTGTCATTGATTTTGGTGATGGATTTATTGCAATGGCACACAATGGAGATATTGTTAACTCTGAAGAGTTAAGAAATGAACTTCTCAATGAAGGATTTTATTTCAAATCCGATTCTGATTCTGAAGTAATTTGTTACATGCTTAAAAAAGAGCATTATGATAACAATAAAGATGTTTTAGCAGCTATTGAAGCAGTATGCAAAAAACTTGTAGGTTCATATGCATTAACAATTTTGGTTGATGGTAAATTATATGGTGTAAGGGATCCTATGGGAATTAAACCTTTAGCTGTTGCAAAAAGAGATGATGAATTCATTCTTGCTTCTGAAACTGTTGCATTTGACGTAATCAATGCTGAATTTATTAGAGATGTCAAGCCAGGTGAAATTGTATACTTTGAAAATGATGAACTTAACTCCCATATGTTGGAAAGTGCAGGCAGTTGCAAGATTTCACACTGTATGTTTGAATATGTTTACTTTGCAAGACCTGACAGTACAATTGATGAGAAAAATGTTTACCAGACCAGAATGAATATCGGTGAACAGTTATGCAAATTATATCCTATTGATGCTGATGTTGTAATTCCAGTACCTGATTCATCAATTCCTGCAGCTATTGGATACTCAAGAGCTTCCGGAATTCCTTATGGTGAAGGATTAATTAAAAACAGGTATGTCGGAAGAACATTTATTATGCCGACTCAAGAAGAACGTGAGTTAGCGGTCAGACTTAAATTAAATCCTATTAAATCAGCTTTAAAAGGTAAAAAGATTATTTTAATTGATGACAGTATTGTAAGAGGAACTACCTCCAAAAAATTACTAGACCTTGTAAAAGAAGCTGAACCGGCTGAAATTCACTTTTTAGTAGGTTGCCCACCGGTCATATCTCCTTGTTATTATGGTGTAGCAATGGCAACCAAAAAAGAATTAATTGCAGCAAACTTCAGTACTGAAGAAATTCGAAAACAATTAGGCATTGATTCATTAGGATATATTACTCTTGAATCTTTAGTTGAAGCAATTGGAATGCCTAAGGAAGACTTATGCTTAGGTTGTGTTAACGGAGAGTATCCTACTGAAATTCCTGAGGGTCTTGAAGCTGAAACTTACTATAAACCTTAGATATTATGGTTGAACTATTAGCTCCTGCCGGAAATTTTATTTCACTGCGTGCTGTTTTAGAAAATGGTGCAGATGCAGTTTACTTTGGCCTAAATAAGTATAATATGAGGGCCAATGCTAAAAATTTTTCTTTAGATGAACTTGAGGATGTATCTAAAATAGCTAAAGAGTATGGGGCTAAAACTTACCTTGGCACTAATATTATTTTGAATGAAAAACTGGCATGTGAACTTGAAGGCAACCTGGAGATTATCTCTTCATCGGAGATAGATGGTTTGATTTTATCTGACATTGGATTAATTGAAGACACAGTATCTCATGGCCTTGAAGCTCACATCAGCGTTCAGGAAAATGTAACTAATTCTTATACGCTTAAAACCCTTAAAAAACTGGGTGCAAAAAGAGCTATTTTATCACGTGAACTTTCCTTAGGGGAGATTACAGAAATCGCCAAAAAATCTCCGATTGAAACAGAAATCTTTGTTCACGGAGCTATCTGCATGGCAATTTCCGGACGATGCTTTTTAAGCTACGGCCTTTATGGAAGAAGTGCGAATTGTGGTGATTGCCTACAGCCTTGCCGAAAAAACTGGACATTGACTTATGAAGAGGGTGATGACAATGTCATTAACTTTTCAGATGTTGAAGATGAAACATTCATCATAACCGGAAGTGATGACGGAAGTTATAGAACCAACTTTTTTTCACCAAAGGATATGTGCATGATTGAATACATCCCTGAACTTATGAAAAGCGGTGTTGATTCTTTTAAAATTGAGGGAAGGGCACGCAGTCCGGACTATGGGGCGATGGTAACAGGAATTTACAGGCAAGCTATTGACGATTATGTTAAAGATCCATTAAGCTATGAAGTTAGGGATGAATGGATGGAAGAGCTTGGAAGTGTTTTCAATCGTGGATTTGACACCAATTTTTACTTCAATACTCCATTTGAGACAAGTGAAGACAATCAATCAAAATACATTAAAAAGGATATTGGGCAAGTTGTTAACTATTACAATAAAGTTAAAGCGGCTGAAATCAGAATATGGGATGATTTAAAGATTGGTGATAAGATTATCATTCAGGGTCAGACTACCGGTTCGATTACCCATATTATTGATTCTATGCAAATCGAAGGCGAATCAGTTGATTACGTTAGTAAAAATTCTAATGTAGCAATAGCTATTCCAACAAAAGTAAGAGAAAATGATTTTGTTTATAAATTAGTTGAGAGGAATTCTGATGATTAAGAAAATTGCCATTTATGGAAAAGGCGGAATTGGAAAAAGTACTACAGTAGCTAATCTATCTGCTGTGTGGGCAAGTGAGGATTTGAATTGTCTTGTAATAGGATGTGATCCGAAAGCGGATACCACACGTACTTTGTATGGTAAAAGAATTCCTACAGTTGTCCATACTCTAAAAGACAATAGAAAACCTGAAAAGGATGATTTGATTTTTAAAGGTTTTAAAGATATCTTATGTGTTGAAAGCGGAGGTCCCGAACCGGGTGTTGGCTGTGCCGGACGTGGTGTTATAGTTGCTATGAAGCGCCTTGAACAATTAGGTATTTTTGATGAAGACTTGGATGTTGTAGTCTATGATGTATTGGGTGATGTTGTATGCGGTGGCTTTTCAGTGCCTCTGCGTGAGAAATATGCAGATGAAGTTTTAATTGTAACTTCGGGCGAGTACATGTCACTTTATGCGGCCAACAATATTGTGCGCGGTGTCAAGAAGCTTAAGGGCAACTTAAGCGGTATTGTTTGCAACTGCAGAAATGTTGACAATGAAGAAGAAATTGTTGCAGACTTTGCCGAAAAGATAGGTACACATGTTATTGGAACAATTCATAGAAGTAATTTAATTCAGGATGCGGAATTAGATGCAAAAACCGTTGTAGAAAAATACCCTGAAAGTGTAGAAGCACAAGAATACTCAAAGCTTGCTTCAAATATTATGACCAATGAAAAAATCTCAACTCCTGAACCTATGAGCGATGAGGAATTTGAGGAATTTTTCAAATCATACCTTGATTAAAATGCATTATTCAACAACTTATACTTCACCCCTAGGTGAAATGCTTATTGTAAGTGACGGTGAATACGTTTGCGGAGTATGGTTTTACGGCCAGAAACATTTTCCATCATTTGACAATTTAATTCAAGATGATGATTTGGCTATTTTTAAAAAGGTTAAAATATGGTTTGACGATTATTTTAATGGCAAAAACCCTAAAATTGATTTCAAACTAAAACCGGAGGGCACCCATTTCAGGCTTAAGGTTTGGAAGATATTGTCTGAAATCCCATACGGCGAAACATTGACCTATGGTGAGATTGCCAGAAAGATTTCAAATGAAATGTCCGCCCAGGCCGTTGGCGGTGCAGTAGGCCACAATCCAATAGCAATTTTGATTCCATGCCACAGAGTTTTAGGTTCAAACGGAAAATTGACAGGATATGCCGCCGGTATAGACAAAAAAATAGAATTGTTGAAAATAGAAAAAATTTAATTTAAAAAAAGAAAAAAAAGGATTTTTAAAGTTTAATGTTGGTTTCTGATTCAGTGTCTCCTACAATATCTTCAGTTTTTTCTTCGGCACTGTCTTTTTTAAAGTAGGACCAGTGAAGAATTTCCTGTTCATATGTATAGAGATTTCCAAATCCTTGTGAATTTTCAAACTCATAGACCTTTTCCAAGCCATTGCTTTTTTTATCTTCAAATGTTGAGTCCTTTGCATTTTTGATTACAAGTCTTGCTTCGTCAACGTTTATTGAAAAGGTGGTGTTTTCAACTTTTGAATTTATCAGATAGCTTTTGATTATTTTTTCATGAAAATGGCTGTAAATTTCAGGATTTAAGAATAGTTCAAATCCTTTTATTTCTCCGTTTACTATGATTAAAACACCGGTTTGACCTTCTATGATATTGAATGCCTTTAAAAATTCCTCATGATGTACCCTTTGGGCATCGTAACTTTCAGACATTGCGCCTGTAGGAGATGAAAAGTCAATTGATTTTTCAAGGTTTCTGATTGATGACCATACTTCACTCTGCACTGGTCTGTTATGACGTTTGGCGCTTAGCTTTGCTCGACGGGTGTTATAGTCTGCAAGATGTATGGAACTTCTGAATTCATTTTTATATGCCCAACGGCCCTGTTCTGTACAGCTGACGGAAATTTTGCTTTCTGATTTTGGTGCTACCAATATTGTTGAGTTTACAATCCTGTTCTGGTCTCCACCAACCACCTCTTCACCATCAATTAAAAGGAGAGGGCTTATGGAATTGTTTTTGACTATAATTGTGTTTACGGTTGAGTGTTCACATTCTTTAACTTCAACAAGGCCTAATTCCAAACCTTTTTTTAGTGTTAGGATGTCTAATTTATAGTTAGGTTGGGTTTTTAAAGGTATGATGGCCATATGTTCATGTGATTGGGGATTTAAAAGTTCAATGTTTGAGTTTAATTCGGTCTCTCCTAGAATGATCATTGTTTTTCCTCCACGTGTAATTTTGATAAGTCATCGAATAGGAAGTGTATGTCGCTTTCGGGGTTTTTCACTTCTTGAGTGAACTCTTCGGTTGTAAGTACTTTTGCAATAGCTTCCTTTCCTATTATAAATTGTATTTTTGCAATGTATTCATCTGAAATTTTGTCATATAGTCTTCCAGCACTCATTGTACCTTTTGCTACGGTGCGGGTGCTGTTTGCAATGTATCCTATTTTTCCGAAATGTCTCATTTCACAAGCTATTGCCTCTGCATCATAGTTATTATCAGGTTCTTTTGTTAATTTTACTAATCTATTTAAAGCTAATGGTTTTGGTCCGTGAAATCTATCCATTGAAAGTATTGTTATATACATATTATCACCTTGTGTATATATTGTGCTTGATAATATTTAAATGTATCGAAAAAATAGTTTTATGATGAAATATAAAGTTTAGTATATGAAAAAGCTTGCAATTTTTGATTTTGACGGGACTTTATTTGATTCTGTCGACGATGTCGTTAAATCTTTCAATGAGGCATTGACAGTCTATGGTTTTCCTACCGTAACACGTGAAGAGTATATCGGCAAATTGGGCGGAAACATTGATGAAATAGTCTCATTGATGTTGAAAGATAATGCCACTCCTGAAAATCTTGAAAGTTTCAAGAACACCTATCTGAAGATATATTACGGATCCAAAAAGGAGAATAGCATTCCGTTTCCGGGAACTTATGAAACCTTGAAAGAATTGGAAAGTAGAAACGTATTTTTGGCAATCAATTCAAACAGGTTCACCGATTCAATCGAGTCATTTGTAGAAAAGTTCTTTGGTGATGTTGATTTTCTATCAATTGAAGGGCATGATTTTGATATTCCTACCAAACCGTCTCCTGAAGGCATCAACAGAATCATTGAAAAGGCAGGGGTTTGTGCTGAAGATTCAATTTTCATCGGCGATTCATCAACAGACATTGAAACTGCCAAAAATGCAGGAATCGACTGTCTGATTGTAAAATGGGGTTATGGAAACGAAAAGGACTTTGAAAACGATTATGTTTTGGAAGATATTGGGGAAATTTCTGAAATACTTAAGTATTTTTAACTTGAAAATAAATTAATTATTATGTTATTTGTTAATTACCCAAAATGCTCAACATGCAGAAAAGCTAAAAACTGGTTGGATGAACATAATATAGAATACGAATCAAGACACATTATTGATGACAATCCCACTGCTGATGAATTGCGCAAATGGTGGGAAATATCTGATTTACCTCTTAAAAGATTTTTCAATACTAGCGGAATGAAATACAGGGAATTGAAATTGAAAGACAAATTGCCGGACATGTCTGAAGATGAACAGTTGGAACTTTTAGCTACTGATGGAATGCTGGTTAAAAGACCTGTTCTTGTAGCTGATGATGTTGTTTTGGTCGGTTTTAAAGTAAAAGAATGGGAAGAAAAACTTTTATGATTTATAAAAAAAAGTAGAGATGGTTAGAATTTTTTGATTTTTTTTTAAAGGGATTCAGACGTTGGATTTTTAAGCTCAATGCATATCAAAAAATTCTTTTGAAATCCCATGATTTATGTGTTTTTTGAATAAAAGTGTTATTTGAAGGAAAATGGAGTAATCATGTTCATTCGTTAATTTTTTGATTTCGCCATCTCTTAGAAAGTGTAATATTCACTTTCACTAAAACATATGTAAACCATATTTAAAAGCTTTTGGTAACCATTTACTCACCATGATAGTAAACTTTAAATATATAAAAAATAATCATTAATAAGAAATTAACTTTATGGAGGGTTTTTTGTGAATGTGAATACTCAATTAAATAATTTCCCAATAGACAATGTAGTTCAATTGATTAGGAAAAAATGGGTTGTACAAATCATCAATGATTTGTTTTTCGGTAAAACTCGTTTCCATGAATTTAAAGAAAATAGGCCTAAATTATCCAACAGAGTTTTAAGCAGCTGTCTTAAAGATATGGAAGAAAACGGTTTAATTAATCGTATTGTTGATAGATATGATAAGAAGAATGTCAGATATTATCTAACTGAAAAAGGCCAGGCATTGAATAAGATTATCTATGAAATGGCAATATTCAGTGTGGATAATGAAAATTACACAGATCAAACTAAAACTGAGTTGAAATCAGTTTTCAGAGAAAAATTGTTGTAGTTGTAGAATGTTGTTAGGGTTCTTTTCGAACTCTAAAAAACTACTTTTTTTTATTAATTATTTTTATTAAGTTATCTGCTTGATTAAGGATTAACTTTAAAAAATAGGAAATTCAAAATTATAATTGTATAAAATATTTTAGGGGACAAAATATTGTTAGATATAAAATTATTCAGAGAAAATCCGGAATTAGTTATAGACTCTGAAAAGAAGAGATTTAGAGATACAGAAAATGTTGAAAAGGTAATTGAATATGATACCTTATGGAGAGAAGGTGAAAGAAAACTTAATTCCTTAAGATCTGAGAAAAATAAATTATCCAAATCATTCAAAAAAGCTAAAGAAGAAGGCAATTTGGAAGATGTCATTAAACGTTCTAAGGAAGTGGCTGCAGAAATTAAGGATCTCACAGCCAAAAATGCCGAATATCTTAAACTCAGAGATGATTACAGATATAAGGTCGGAAACATCATTGATGAGGATGTTCCGATTTCAGATACTGAAGACGATAATGTGGTTGTAAGAACATATGGTGAAAAACCTGAATTTGACTTTGAGGCTTTAAATCATGTAGATTTAATCAATAAGATTGATGGTGCAGATCTCGAAACAGCTGCGGAAATTGCTGGAGCTCGCTTTTACTACTTGAAAAGAGACATATTGCATTTGAACTTAGCATTGATTCAATTTGCATTATCCGAACTTGAATCTGAAGGATATATTCCAATGCAGACACCATTCTTTGTTAAAGGTGAAGTTGCAGCAGAAACCTCAGAACTTGGTGAATTTGAAGAAACCTTATACAAAGTGGAAAATGAGGATTTGTTCTTGATTGCAACTGCTGAACAAACACTGGCAGCTCTTCACAGGGATGAAATCATATCTCCCGATGATTTGCCTTTAAGATACTGCGCTCTTTCAACCTGCTTTAGAAAGGAAGCAGGATCTCATGGAAAAGATACTTTAGGCATATTCAGGGTTCATCAGTTTGAAAAAATCGAGCAGTTTGTCTTCTCAACACCTGAAGACTCTAAAAATCAGCATGACCATTTGATGGAAGTAACCGAGAGAATCTATCAGAAATTAGGTCTTCCATATCAGATAATAGCTATTGTATCATCTGCCTTGAATGATAATGCGGCCATCAAATACGACTTGGAAGCATGGTTCCCTGGTTCTGGTGCATTTAGGGAATTGGTTTCATGCACAAACTGTAAGGATTACCAAGCACGAAAAACCAAGACACGTTTTGGAAGGGCAGGTTCTGGTGATGCTCAAATCCTACACACTTTAAACAGTACAGCTATTGCAACTGAGAGAACTATGTGCTGTATTTTAGAAAATTATCAACAAGCTGACGGCAGCGTTAAAGTTCCTGAAGTGTTAGTCCCTTACATGAATGGAAAAACTGTCATTGAAGCTAAAAAATAAGTAGATGTCATCATCTACATTTTTCTTCTTTTTTTTAACTAATCAAGCAAAAGTAATAGACTGAATTTTCCTAGTTTTTTAATAAAAAAATAAAAAAAGAATGGTGATGTTAGGGGGTTTTTAGAATCTTGTAATGTCGTCCCATGTTTCTCCAGGTGACTTTTTGCCGTTGAATATGTCAAGGTCTATGGCTTTGTTTTTGAATGAAACGATAATTGTACAGATTGCATCACCTGTTACGTTAACGGCGGTTCTGAACATGTCTAGGATATGGTCTATTCCCATGATAATACCTATTGCATCCACTGGAAGACCTACTGAACCAAATACCATATTCAGCGTAATCAATCCTACTGACGGTACACCTGCAGTTCCGATTGAAGCCATCACTGCGGTGAATATAACTGTAATGAGTGCTGTTGTTCCTAAATTAAAACCATATGCCTGAGCTGCAAACATAACGGCACATCCTTGCATGATAGCTGTTCCGTCCATGTTGATTGTAGCACCCAATGGAATTGTAAATGAGGAAATTTCACGTGATACCCCGAGTTCGGAAAGTTTTTCCAAGTTCAATGGGATTGTTGCATTTGATGTTGAAGATGAAAATGCAAAAAACATTACTGAAATGAACTTTCTGAAGAATTTGATTGGATTCAATCTGGTAAATAAAATCATTAAGGATGGATATACAATGAATGCTTGGATAGCTAATCCTATAAGTACGCATAAAATATATTTGGCCAGTGGAATCAAACCATCAAAACCTAAAGTTGCGAAAGTTTTAGCCATTAGACAGAAAATTCCTATAGGTGCGAATTTCATGACGATACGGGTCATTTCCATCATTATTGTGTTTCCCTGTGTGAAAAACTCATTGACGATATCTGTTTCATCCCTTAAGGTTGCTAATATTACACCAACAAGCACACCAAATATGATAACGGGCAACATGTCTCCATTAGCTAGAGAGCTGAACGGATTGTCAGGAATCATGTTTAAGATGGTATCTGTCACTGTGACGTTTGATGTAACGTTTGCCTGTGTAATGCCTCCCATATCTAAACCAACACCAGGTTGAATTATGCTTGCTATTATAAGGGCAATTGTAATTGCCAATGCAGTTGTTATAAGATAGATACCAATTGTTCGACCACCTATCGCACCAATCTTTCTGATATCTGAAATGGAAGCTACACCAACCACTATTGAGAAGAAAACAAGCGGCACAACCAACATTTTCATTAATTTAATAAATCCAGTTCCTCCCAAGTAGAAAACGTTGTCTATGAGGATAATATCTTTAATTATTGGATTTGTAACATAAAAATTCAATATTAAGCCCACTATGAAACCTAAGACCATTCCGATTAGCATCCAGTTTCCGAGGCTTATCTTTTTTAACCTTGAAATCATTTTTTTTCATTCTCCTTATATATAAGATATGTTTTACTTTTTTTATAAAATTTTTCAATAGAATAATGAATTCCAATTATTACTATAATTTGATATTGGATGAATGCCAATATAGCAATATGAAAACAATTGTAATTAATGCAAGTCCAAGAAAAACATGGAACACAGCAGAAATTATGCAGTCAGCTCAAAAGGGAGCGGAATCAGTCGGTGCTGAAACCGAATACTTTAATTTGTATGATCTTGTCTTTAAGGGATGCAGAAGCTGCCTTGCCTGCAAACTTAAGGAAAAAACCAAAGGCAAATGCTATTGGAATGATGACCTAACGACAGTAATTGATAAGATTTTGGATGCTGATGCATTGCTTATTGGCTCACCAATCTATTTCGGACAGCCTACAAGCCAGTTCAGGGCATTGATTGAAAGATTGATATTCTGCATAATGTCCTATGATGACGGGTCAAGCTATTTTACAGGCAGGGTCAATGTTGGTATATTTTATACAATGAACGCTCCATTGGAATTTTATGAGGAATCCATGAAGGACAGCCTTTCAACTACAGAATTTTTGTTTTCCTATCTTAATGGTGAAATTGTAACCTATCCTGTTTGCGATACCATACAGATTGCCGATTATTCCAAATTCAATATGGCGGGATTTTCACAGGAACTTAAGGAAAAGCAATGGATCTTGCAGTTTCCGAAAGATTTGGAAAAGGCTTTTGAGATTGGTGCGGAGCTTTCAAAATGAAGACGATTGTAATCAATGCAGACCCTAAAAGAAAAGGAACTACTGCTCAGATTATGAAATCTTCAGTTAAAGGTGCTGAATCTGCTGGTGCTGAAGTTGAATATGTGGACTTATATAAATTTGATTTATCCGGCTGCAGAATTTGTTTAATCTGTAAAAAAGACGAAGAAACCTGCAAATGCTATTGGAGAGATGAACTTTCACCTTTAATTGAGAAAATTTTTAACTCAGACACTCTTTTGATTGGAGTGCCAATATTTTTCTCTAATCCCTCCAGTCATTATATGGCCTTGATTGAGCGTTTGATATTTTCGATTGTTTCATTTAAAACTGGAAACATTTTTAAAGGAAAAGTCGATGTAGGCCTTTTTTACACTATGGAGTATCCTTTGGATTATTTTGAAGATTCAGTTAGACCTCATCTTAAACAATCTGAGGATTTGCTTAAAATGCTTAATGGTAAAGTGGTGATCGATTCATTTTCCAACATCTCTAAAGCAGATAGATCTGATACTTCTCAAGAAGGAATTGATTCTCTAAAACTAAAAGAGGACCAACTTTCTAAAGATTTGGAAAAAGTTTTTAATATTGCTTGTGAATTAAGCAGATAATTTTGCTTATTTTTTTTAATTTTTTATGTATACATTTTTTAAAAATGAATACATTTATATACTAGTTCATCGCAATATTGTATTGTATACAAAAAAGCATTTTGTAATACAAAATGGAAGTGATACAATGACAAACCAAAAAAGAACTGAAAACCCAAAAAGATTTGTTTTCGGAAACGAAAGATTTGGAGGTTCATATTCTCCGGGGGAATTTGAATTCAAGTTCCCTGAAGACATGACCTATGAGGAATTTGAAAAAATGTTTTCAAGAAAAATGAATGCCCTTCACAAAAGAGGAAGAGAATTACATGATAAGTACGATAACAAATCCAGAAAAGAGAATTTAAAGCCGTTAAGCATCCGCGTAAAACCGCACACCAAAGAATTCTTCAAAAACCATTCAATTCTGTCACCTCGTGATGTGCTTGAGATGTATGAAAACTTCAACAACGGATCCGAAGCATTCATCAACTCTTTAATTGAAGAGGAAAAACAGCTTGAACAGGAATTGGTGGATGTTCAGGAAAAATTGCACAATGCAAAACTTTTCAAAGAAAAATTGAGTGAAATAGATCCTGACAATGACATTTTGACCGATGAGGGAAAATTGGCAAAGCTTCAAAACCACTACCAAAACACTGAAATAAAAACAGTAGGCATTGAATCTCCTCTAGAAAAGGTCAAAAGCGACATTATAAGGGACATTCAAATATACAATACTCTTGACCTAAGTATTTACGATGATGATTATTTAATCTTGACTGTATATACCAATGCTCAGCCTGTATTGTATTATTTCAAAAATGAATATCCTAAAGAAGATATTTCAGAATTGGCTGTTGATATTGAAGAGTTCTGCAAAGAAAATAAAATAGGATTCAGAAAGTTTGATGAATCCGGCCTTTAAACATTTTTGGAAGTGTGCAAAAGCATATTTTCACACTTCACTTATTTTTATTTTAGGTGATGGTAATTCGGTGAATTTTGTTTTTCGATTTTTAAACAAGCTTAATCGTTAAGTAAAAAAGCAATACCTTCAATGACTAAAACGACTCCTATGAGGATTGCAAGGAAAATCGGATTGTCACCAGCAAATATTCCAAGAGCGATTGCAACAATACCCATTAATATAAAGAGTATTGAAGAGAAACTTGTCATTCTGCCTGATTTGGTTAGTAAGCCACATATTCCTAATATTATCATTATAAATCCAACAACATAGAATTGGAATGCGACAATAAATGAAATCGCATTGACGTAGAATATGAATAATAATCCTAAAATAATGGTTATAATACCGATTATAATAACTATTATTGGAATTTCCTTTTGCATTCCTTTTAAATCATATCCGGTCAATATTATGGAAATACCAAGGGCCACTAAACTTAAGCCAACAATTATTGAAACAAGCGCTGATGAAAACATTGGGAATAAAATAAATATTAAACCTACAATAAGGAAAAATATTCCAGCAACTTTTTCAGTATCCATTGAATTTAACCTCCATTTATTAAACTAATTATTTATATGATTAAAATATTATTTAAAAATATAGGATTTATGGGGGATGTTTCAATGAGATACGATTTTGAAAGTGTTATTGATAGGAAAGATACCAATTCCCTTAAATGGGATTTATTTGATGATGATGTTCCGATGTGGGTAGCCGATATGGACTTCAAAGTGGCTCCGACAATTCAGGAAGCAATATTGAAAAGAGCAAATCATCCTATTTACGGGTATACTATTGTTTCTGATGAGCTATTTGAAGCATACATCAATTGGTGGGATAGACGATACGATTTTAAAATGTCCCGTGAAGATATGTTATATTCAACAGGAGTAATGCCTTCAATATCTTCCATTATAAGATGTCTGACTGATGTTGGAGATGAAATTGTAATCCAATCTCCAGTTTATCATGTATTTTATTATGTAATTGAAGACAATAATCGAAAAGTTTTGGAAAATCCTTTAATCTATAAAAATGGTGAATATAATATAGATTTCAATGATTTGGATAAGAAATTGTCAAAATCAAGAATGATGATACTCTGCAATCCTCAAAATCCTGTTGGGAAAATCTGGTCAAAAGAGGATTTAAGTCATATTGGGGAATTATGCAGGAAGCATGATGTGATTTTGATATCTGACGAAATTCACTGTGATTTGACAGACCCTGAAACTAAATATAATCCGTTTATTGCAGACGATAATGTCATAAGATGCTTATCTCCTTCCAAATCATTCAATATTGCAGGCTTTCAAAGCTCAATTGTACATAGTACAAATAAGGAACTTTTGGATAAGATCAAAACTCAGATGCATATAGATAATTCAGATTCATGCAATGTTTTCGCAACAACTGCAGTGGTTGCTGCTTATAATGACTCTGAAGAATGGTTGGATGAGCTTGTGGAAGTCATATATGAGAATAAAAAGATTGTTAAGAATTATTTGGAGGAAGAATTGCCAGTTATAAAATTAGTCGATTGTGATGCAACTTATTTGCTTTGGTTGGATTGTTCAGCTTTAAAAGTGCCTTCAAAGGTTTTAAGCGAGTTTTTAAGGACTAATCAAGGATTATTCTTATCAGCAGGCATTGACTTTGGCAAGAATGGAGATAATTTCTTAAGGATGAATATAGCTTGCCCTCAAAAACTTTTAAATGAAGGTTTGGCAAGATTAAAAGCTGGTGTGATAGCACTAAA
>CAJGDA010000004.1 GCA_904501935.1 uncultured Methanobrevibacter sp.
GCTCACATTAGCAGGAGAAATAATAAAAATCAACATTGGAGGCAAGGAATACAATCTCAAAACTGATGACCAGGGCATTGCAAGCCTACCAATTAACTTAAACGTTGGAAAATATGCAATCTCTGCCAAAATCGAAGGAAATGACTCCGACAAAGAAATCAAAATAGACAACATCATCAATGTTGAAAAACCAAAAATGTCAATCACCGCTGAAGACATCAACATGACATACAAAGACGGAACAAACTACAACGTCCAACTAATCAATGAAGAAGGCAATCCTCTCATATTAGCAGGAGAAATAATAAAAATCAAAGTTGAAGGCAAAGAATACAATCTAAAGACCAATACCAAAGGAATTGCAAGTTTACCTATTTTTTTCACTCCAGGAACCTATGAAATAGCAGCCGAATACAATGATAAGTTAATAAAAAGCAAACTAGTTGTAAAGAAAAAATAAACTAGGTTAAATGTAAAAATATTAAAAAATTCAATAATCCTTAACGGAGCGAATTAAATCGTCCATATCATTAAAAAGATTATTGATATCCTCAGTATCATCTTTATTTGAACTTAAATAGATTACTAATTCATTAATCAAATCTTCCATTTTATCAATGAATGTTTCCAAAGTTTTAATTTTGCTTTCAATCTCTTTTTCAACAAGTTCATTATTGTCAGTGTCTAGTTCAACCATCTTTTTAGTAACATCCAACTGATTTGCAAACAGCTGATTAGACTTATTAATCGAAGAAGAAAACTTATTATAAGCCATTTGAGTGGGATCGAATAGTTTTTCAACAAGTTCAGTTGCCCTTCTTTGTTTAAGGTCATAATCCTTTTCTAAATTATCAATGATTTCATCATATTTAGATGGAACAACATCAACTGTCTTTTCCTCATGAAAAACTTGTTTTCCGCATTGAGTGCAGAATTTTTGATTAGGTTCCAGTTTAGCCCCACAATAAATACAAAAATGATTTCTATCATCCATTACCATATACTTATTATTTAAATAATCAAACTAATAAAACCTATGATTTTCGTAATTTCAAAACGACTATTTCAGAATCAGTCCCCCACCTCATTGGAGTATCCATTGAACCTACACCAGTGGTAACATGTAAATAATTGCCTAATTTATTTTTAAATAACCCCTTATTATATCGAAATATTAATTTAGAAAAACAAATAGCTGGGTAAAACTGACCCCCATGAGTATGTCCTGACAATTGAATATCGAAACCTAATTCAGAAAATTCTTCCCAACAATAAGGAACATGATAATTAATAATGTTAATCAAATTTGGATTTAACCATGTTTCATCAATTTTTGGAACATCCCTATCCTCAAAACTAAAAGTTAGGCCAAAAATGCTTAAATCCCCAAACTCTTTTCTTTCATTATCCAAAACAATTATTCCTGCATTTTTACATGCTTTAATAACATTATCAATTCCAGGATAGAAATCATGATTTCCAGGAGTGAATATTATTGGCATATTAACTTCTTGAAATGCAAGAAAATCATTTTCCTCAACAACAGATGAACCATCAGCCAAATCTCCAGAAATGATGGCCAATTCACAAGTGTCTTCAAGTTCCTTTAATTTATTGGATATTAAACTAATTATTGGCTTATGGAATACTGATCCAAAATGGACATCCGACAAATGCGCAATATTAATATCCCTAGGAAGATTATCCAATTTTAATGTTTTCTCATTGACAACCAATTTATGGGCTTTATAATAATTATAACTGCCCAAAAGCGGTACAATTAAAATCAAAACCCATATTGCTTCAGAAGGCAATGTTATAAACATTCCACCTATATAAATAATAAGGATAACAATTAAAAACATTACAGATGCCCACATCCAAATACCATTAACTGTTGTTAAAAATCTACCTAAAGGAGTTGATTTTTTTGTTTCGAAAAACATTGGTCCGCAATGTAATAGGCCAATTAAAATAGTCAAAACGATTAAATAAACATCATTCAATCCGCCAAATAATAAAAATATATATTTTAACAGGAAAAACTCAAATAACATGTAGAATGGCGTTACAAACAATACCCTTCGTGTTCGACGACTCATGATAAGACCTCTTAGAATAATTATATTTCAACAAGTATTTAAATAATTAAAACTAATGTTAGTTTGTACAGAAATATCGGAGGTGAGTAATTGAAAAGCGATAATAAAAAAGCAGAAATTAAAACAACTAATCAAAAACAACTCCTAAAAGAGACTGAAAGTAAAGAATATGCTGAATGTGTCATTTTAAAACCTGTTGGTTATCCATTTGAGTTTAATTTAATGGATGAAGAAATTGAAATTACCAACAAAGAACTATTCGAAGAATATGCTCGTGAACAATGGCTTGGGTTAGTTGTTCGTGAAAACTCACATTTGTTTGACCAGAAAATCATACCCGATTACGGCTTTGAGATAATAAAGGCAAAACCAAATAACTCAATAATTTCTGAAACAACAAAAATCAAACTCATTACCGATGATTTGAAAAATAAAAAAGATGAATCCCAATTTAAATCAAATATACTCCTTTCAGATATTGTTGGGCAACAAAATGCTAAAAATAAAGTGAAAGTCATAACAAAATATTTGGAAGAACCGAAGAAATTCGGACCTTGGGCTCCAAAAAATATTTTATTTTACGGACTTCCCGGCACAGGTAAAACCATGCTTGTTAAAGCACTTGCCAATGAACTTGAAGTTCCATTGTATCTAATTAAAGCAACATCATTGATTGGTGACCATGTTGGAGATGGTGCATCTAAAATTCATGATTTATTTAAAAAGGCTAGTGAAAATTCACCATCCATAATTTTCATTGATGAGATGGATGCTGTTGCACTACATAGATCTTTCCAATCCTTAAGAGGAGATGTTTCTGAAATAGTTAATTCACTTTTAACTGAAATGGATGGAATCAGTGACAATGACTCAGTTATAACAATTGGAGCAACAAACAATCCAACTTCACTTGATTTTGCAGTCAGAAGCAGGTTTGAAGAGGAAATAGAATTTAAATTACCAAATGATGAAGAAAGATTGACTATTCTAGAAAATAATCTTAAAACTATGCCTTTAGATTATGAAATTGATTTAGGAAAAGTCGTTAAAATGACTAAAGGATTATCTGGAAGAGACTTAAAGGAAAAAATTCTGAAAACTGCTCTTCATAATGCAATAGCTAATGACTGTGAAACAGTAACAATGGAAAATATAGATTATGCCATTAAAAATAGTGAAATAAAAAATATTGATGTTAAAGGAATGTTTGAATAAATCAAACATTCAATTAATCATTATTAAAAAGGTACTCGCAAGCTACAATTATTTCCTCATTTTCTTCTTTTGCAGCTTTTTTGACTTTTTTAGAAATATCATAGAATATCTTATTGACAATGGAATTCGTTAAATTATCTAATATTTTTACACTACCATCTACATTAGCTAACTTAACACTTGCTTTTTGAGTTTCGCGTTGTCTTATATCTTCCATAGATGCTCTTAAATTACCGAGCAATTCATCAACTTCCATTATTTTAAAGGATTCTTTAAGTAAAATGAACTCTTCATTGATGATATTTTCTGCTTCGCCAAATTCCTTTTTCCTAAGGAGAGTATTTTCATCAGCAATTTCCCTTAAATCATCAATGTTAAAATATTTGACACCCAATTCAACAACATCATCAGAAATATCACGAGGATTTGCAATATCCACCATCATCAAGTTTTCATAATCCATATCAATTCCCAAAAGACGATCCTTAGTAATAATGTGGTGAGGAGCGCTTGTTGCACTAATAACTAAATCTGCAGTAGCCAAATATTCCTCCAAATCATTGAATAAAATAGCTTCTCCACCTAAATCTTTTGCTAAATCAACAGCAACATAATAAGTCCTATTAGCAACAAAAATAGCATTCAAATCTTTTTCAGCAAGTGCTTTTGCAACCAATCTACCCATTTTTCCAGCGCCAATAACTAAAACAGACTTATCATCAAGGTTACCAATATGTTTTTCAGCCAAATCAATCGCTGCAGAACCAATTGAAACAGAACCTTTATTAATATTAGTTTTGTTTCTTACAACCTGACCAACATGAATTGCTTTTGTAAAAACCGCATCTAAAACTTTACCGCAGTGGTGATTTTTAATAGCCTTATTTTTAGCATCCTTAACCTGGCCAAGAATTTGGTCTTCACCAACAATCATAGATTCCAAACCTGAAGTCATACGCAATAAATGAATAACGGCGGAATGACCATATTCGATTATAATGCTTTGATTTTCATGAGACAATAACTCATCATCTTCTGAAATATAATCATTATTAATGTAATACTCTTTTCTGTTACAGGTTGAAATTTCAATATATTCACCTATTGAATATTTCTCTTGCAATTTCCAAAATAAATCATCAATGTCTTTTGAAATAATTTCCATTGATTGAATATCCGCAATTTTATGGTCAACTCTTAAATTAAGTATCAATTTAATCCCCTTATTAAATTATCAATGTAACTTTTAGCCTTATCAATTTCCTTGTTTTTAATTAAATCATTGATTTCCTCATCTTCAAAAATTCCATAGAGATATTTTCTTCTCACTTTTTGGTCTTCAATAACGTTTTTTAATTCTCTACGTGCGTAATCTTGAAGTTCGATTTCCAAAATATCTTCTTCAGTAATTATTGACTGAATTTTTTTTCGAAGCTGACGAGCCATTAATGGACTTTTGCCATTAGTAAAAATAGATATTTCAATTTCCCCAATATTGAAGCTTGTAGGAATAATCACATCTCCCTCTTGCGGGTAATCTGCCCGATTAATTAATTTATTTTGGGCAATACCACAAACATGATTACACAACTCTTCATCACCGCTAGCCACTATAACCAAATCAGCCCAATCAACTAATTCATCCACATTTTCAGTGGAACATAATACTGCTCCTTTATGTTTCAATTCTTCAGATAAACTGTTTCCCGCTAATTTTACATTAGCTCCATGGTCCAAAAATTTATTTGCTCGTCTAGTTGCAACTTCACCAGTGCCTAAAATAAAAACATTTAAATCAGGAGTTTTTAAATAAAGAGCCGTCCAATCCATTTTAATCAGAATTTTCTAGAGATCTTGCATGTAAAACTTTTACGGCAGCTCTTAAATCATTATTACATTCAGTTAAAACATTCATCGCTTCTAGTTTTGTTACATTGAATGTTTCAGCTAATGCTTCCGCTTTTTCATCAGGATTTGGTTTATTAACACCAACTAATCTTTCTGATAATTCTTTTTTTAAGTCCAAATACTCATCATGACTCATTCCCATATTCCTTAAAGTCATGTCTCTTAATGGGCAAGGTTTAGACGGTTTACAACACCATACAAGTGATCCAAAACAAGTTCCTGCTCCTTCACCTAATCTAGTTTCTTTTCCAAATTGAATTTTAATGTTAATAAACTCTTGAGGAGTTAAATTAACTTCATGTAATGCATTTAAAACAGGGCATGGTTTGACAGGAGGACAACAAAAAGCAAGCCCCCTTATGTCTCCGCCTCTACAAATATGAGATGGTGCATCTTCCCAAGTCATGATAAACCTCCAAATAATTTTCATTTCTAGTTACATAATAATTATAAAATAATGATATAATTTATTTGAACAATGAATATATAATCTTTTTTATATAATGATATTTTTCGAAAAGAATCAAACTTGCAAAAAAAGTTTTTAAAGCATTAGGACGTACTTAAATATAGATACTTATGAGTAAGGAAATAATTATAATCGAAGAGATTCCAATTACATTAGAACGAAAAAACATTAAAAATATGTATCTTCGAGTTTTACCTCCAAATGGAGAAGTTAAAGTGTCAGCACCATTATTTTTATCAGATAAAAATATTTCAGAATTTATAAAAGACCGTAAAGAATGGATTTTGAAAAAACAAGAACTAATTTTAACAAATAAAATCAAATCTCCACTAAAATACAAAACAGGCGAAAAACATCCTTTATGGGGTGAGGAGTATACTTTACAATTAATTAAAAATAACAAAATTAAATATGGATTTATTGATAAAGAAAAAGGGATTTTGTATTTGCCTGTGCCAAATCGAAGCACCATTGAAAAAAGGGAAAAAATTCTAAACGAGTTTTATAGGCGGGAACTTCAAAATGCTATCCCATCGGTTTTGAGCAAATGCTGCAAAATAGTTGGAAAATATCCGAAAGATGTTAAAGTAAGAAAAATGAAAAATTGGGGAAATTGTAAAAAAGATGGAAGAATTACTTTAAATTTAAATTTAGCAAAAAAGAACCCTATTTGTTTAGAATATGTGATGATACATGAATTATGTCATCTTATTGAGTTTAATCATGGAAAAAAATTTAAAAAGTTAATGGACAAATACTGTCCAAATTGGAAAAAAATAAAAAAAATATTAAATGAATAAGAAGATTATCTTTCTTTAAGCATGTCTTCTTTTTCATCTACGGTTAATTTATCAACAATTTCTTCAGGAGTACCGATGTCAAGGAGTTTCCCTCCCCTCATTAAAGCAGCCCTATCACAAACATCTAAAACAAAGTCCATGTCGTGAGAAACAATGATAAATGTTTGTTCTAATTCTGTACGAGCTTTTAATATGGAATCAGATACAATAACACGAGTGACCGGATCCATAGTACCAGTTGGCTCATCTAAAAGAATTATATTTGGTTCTTTAATTAAAACTTGTGCTAAAGCAACCCTATGCTTTTCTCCTACACTTAATTGATCAGGATACTTATCAAGGATTGTTGTTGCAACGTCATCAGTAAATCCTACAGTAGTTAATGCATGAATAGCTTTAATTTTACCAAATTCCGCAGGTAAATTCAAACTGATAGCATCAGTTAAGTTACCGAGAATTGTCCTGTGAGGATATAATGAATATTCTTGATGCAATAGACCTATATAAGGCATTATACGTCCACGGTTGAGAGGACCTACTTTAGTCATGTCAATCCATTCATCACCCAGTTTAATCTGAATATTACCGCTACTTGGTTCTGTTAATCCTATTAACATTCTAGTAGTGGTTGTCTTACCAGAACCGCTTAAACCGACAATACCGAATATTTCTTCTTTATTAATAGTTAGGCTTACACCGTCTACAGCTTTAACTACCCCACGTTCAATAGAATAATAATGTTTTTTGACATCTTCGAGAACAACTTCCGGTTCGCCGAATTCAGGAACTTCAGGTTTTTTAGGAACAGGGACAGTTGCCATGAATTCATCTACAACTTTATGTGGGTCTCCTTCTTCCTTAATCTTACCTTCTTCTAACCAGATTACATTGTCAGCAAGCTCAATCATTACTTCAGGCCAGTGAGAAGTGATTAACATGGTGATTCCTTCATCTTTAACACCTTCTTTTAAGGTATTGTGAAGTTTTACTGCAGTTTGTGGGTCTAAAGTACCTGTTGGTTCATCTGCTAAAAACATCATTGGACTTTTAGCTAATTGTCTTGCAAGTACAACCCTTTGTTTTTCTCCACCACTCAAATCACGAGCAATATGAGTTACCCTGTGATTCATTTGAACCATTTCTAATAATTCTAAAGCTTCATAAATGCCTTCTTCATAACCTTTGTCTTCAGGCATTGCCCTCATAATATTTTCAATTACAGTTTCTTCATCATATAATGCGAAGTTACGTTGTAACATGATGGAAATTCTTCTTTTAATACTTGCAAATAATTTTCTTTCAGCATTGAAGAAATCAACTTCTTTAGCTTCTAAAGTTGCACCACAACTACATTTTTCACCGGCATGAGATGGAGAATCAACAGCTAAACAATCTGGACAAACAGCCACATTCATAATGATTTGACCAGCATCAGGCTTGTAATCCAATGTACCTCTTAGCATGTTAATTAAAACAGATTTTCCACTTCCACTACGCCCCAATATACCTAAAGTCTCACCTTCATAAATCTTCAAATTAATATCTTTAAGAACATCAACACCATCAAAAGTTTTTGTAATATTCTTAAGTGTTATAAACTCCATGAAATCACCTTATTATATATAATCTTTATTTTCAACTATTAATATAACTTTCTAATAACAATTGTTTTAAAAATTTTAAAAATTAGTAATATTAAAATCTAAATTTCCTGAAATTACTGAACGAGCAATAGAAAATCCATTTACACCAGTATTAATCATCTTTTTTACATTATCTTCAGAGTTTACAGAATTGTTTCCAATAATCTTAATATCAGTATTATTACATATTTCAGTTAAAAGATTCCAATCTGCCTCAAAAACACCTTTTTTCATTGCATCAATATGTAAATAATCAGCACCAGCATCCTCTATGATATTTGCAACTTTTAAAGTATCAACACCCTCAACATTGGCTCTAATCTTAACTGATACTTCACAGTCCACATTATCAACGACTTGCGATATAAAGTCCCCCAAATCACTGCGGGTCAACATTTCTTGCCCACAACCCACAGCCAAAATTTCTTCTTGGCGACAATGACAGTTAACTTCAACAATATCCAAATTTTCAATTTTGCCAATTTCAACAATTGGTTGCGGAGTTGTTGCACGAACATTGGCTGAAACTTTTACATCATTATGAACTTTTTTAATTGATGAAACTTCATTTTCAATATGGTTAAAAATAGTATCTAAAGGAAAGACAAACTCTTTCCTTCCTCTTTCAATGATTTTTTGACTTGCTTCTATTGTGGGGTTATCCAAACTATATCCCCCTAAAGTAGCTACATTAAAACCATAAGGAATAACTTTATTTAAAAAATCAGCATTAGTTATTCCTGCCATTGGCGCAACTACTTTAAGCATGATATTCCTCAATATTCTTTTTCAATGACCCAAGTCCACATTTCATTATTTTTAGCACGAATTTCTTCAAGTCCTATATCAGCCATATATGCTGCATCTTCAGCATTTTTACCCCTGCCAATGCCTGCTTTGAGTTTAATGCCTATCTCTTCATCAATTTCAATCATTATATCTTCAAGATCTTTTTCAGACAATCCATTACATGGAGACATGAAATTATCTCCACCAATGAAGAATAATAATGCTCCTTTCTTAATCAATTTAGTCATTAAATAATGTTGAGCTTTATTAACCATAAAGCTAGTGTCAAAAGCAGATTCAATGTCTGTTAAAGTTTCTGTAACACTATTAATGTCAATGTGGGCTGCTTGAACAAAACTATCTTCTTCACTAACTAAGCTATCAACAGCTAAAATTTCTTTTCTTTCACCAGATTGAGCGCTTCCAGCTTTTTGCAATGCAATTGTAGCTAATTTTTGAGCTTCATGAGGAGTTTCAGCTGCACCTACACCCATACTTATAGTGATTGGGTATCTATTTCTAATAGATCTTTGAATCCTTAAATGGTCTTCTTCATTAAGACCATTTGAGATTGCAAGTAAGTTATCAAATCTAGTAAAGAAAACTAAACCTTTTTTATTTCCAAAATGATTATTTAAATCAGCGAATAAACTTGCTTGAAGCATTTGTAAATCAGATTCAGTTCTCGGTCTTGGAGTAACAGTCCAAGGACCATAATTGTCAATTTGTATTAAAGTCATTTGTATCATTGAATAACCGCCTATTTCATATTAAGGAATACTATCAATAATAATTTCAGCCAAATTTTTTTTAGCATATAAATTATTCATGATTGTATTTGTAACTATTACTTTATTAATTATTTGGTTTACCTTAACTTTTTTATCTTCATCTTTATTGTCAATTACCATCGTATCTAAAAAATCTTCATATAATGATGCAACACCAACTGATGAAACATCAATACCCAAAGCTTTCATGAACTTACTGGCAGGACCTGAAACAGAATCAGAACCTATAATTGGAGATACTGCAACAACATAGGTATCTTTTAAAGCTTCACGAACACCATCTAGCGATAATATTGGTGAAATTGAAGTTATAGGATTTGATGGTCCGATAATTACTGCATCAGAATTTTTAATGACATCAATAATTCCTTCGCTTGGAGAAACCTTGGAGAATTTTACATCCAATACTTCAGGTTTTGATTGATGTTTAATTAAAAAATCATGAAATTCTAATTCACCAATGTCTGTGATAATTTTAATATCAGAATTTTCTTCACTCATCGGAATAATCCTTGATTTAATGCCCATGTTTTTAGCTTGTATTTCAACAGCCTTCAAAAGACCATATTTTTTCATTAATTGTGTCTTTTGTATTTTTGTAGCACGATCAATGTCTCCTATCCTAAGCAATTCAGGACATCCTATCTCTTCGAGCCTCCCATGAGTGATAAAAGTATCATCCTTAACACCATACCACAGCTCATCGTTAATCATATCAGACATTGTATACAAAACAGTATCAATATCAGCAGACACATAAACGCCTGAGAAATAATCATTTTCCAAAGTATTAACAATAATTGTTAAATCTTCAGTATTGACAACTTCTTTTAATCCTTGTAATAACTTAGGAGTACCAGTTCCCCCGGATAAAACAGTAATCATAAAAACCACTTATTTCCTAAATACATCAAATTCTTTTGGCATAAGTACTGATTTAATATTTGAATTGATATTCCTTAATTTATCAAAACTATCAAATCCGCGTATAACAACTACTGGAAGCCCTTCATCAGCCTGACCCATTATAAGAGATGCTGCGGATGATAGTTCATCACAAGTTGCAATCTCAGTAGTCTCTAACTCACGACCATATAAATCTTTTTCGCCGACTCTTCTCCATATAGGTGAAATTCCAGAACATCCTATAGCAGTGCCAATAGCTCCAAATCTAAAAGCTCGTCCCTGAGTATCAGTGATGATAACTGCTATCTCTTCACCAAATTCATTTTCCAAAAATTCACGAATTTCAAAAGCAGATTTATCTGCATTTACAGGCATTGGAGTGGCTAATCCATCACCAACATTTGACTCATCAATTCCGGCATTAGCACAAACAAAACCATGAATTGTTTCAGTTATGATAAAGTTAGGACCGACCTCAACAATTTCATTTGACTGTTGAATAATAGCTTCAACCAATTTAGGATCTTTTCCACATTGTTTTGACAATTCTATAGCTTGCTCAGACGGGATTAACTCATCCAGTTTTATGAAATTTTCTTCAGCTTTTGAAATTAAAGTCTCAGCAATTAGTATTATATCTCCATGATTTAGTCCACAGCCCTGTTTTACAATAGCTTCTTTAATAATCATTGAAATATCACTACTTCCATCAACAATAGGAATATCTTCTAAACCAAATAATTCAATTCTCATAATAATCATCTAAAAAATTTAAAAAAAAAGAAAAATTATGGATTATAGACATCAATTGCCCATTCTCCATCAAAAACTGCAGCACAAGATGTGACTGGTTTTTCATAATTTGCAAAAGTACCTTCATCAAAAATATATTTTGCAGCCGCTTCAGAAGTTTTAGCATCAAAATCTACTTTGTCAGGCACTTGACTACCATATGTTGAAATAAATGCTGCTTCACCATATGGAACCTTCTCGACTAATATTTTGCCATCATTAACAATACCTATATAACACTCATATTCATCTTCATTATCTGTTGATGTGACAGCCGCAGCAATTCTTGGAGTATTATAATCATCTTTTTCATAATCCATAGTAAGCAAGGAATATGCCATTGCATCCCTAATATTCATTCCTACACCAATTTTATCGGCTATAACATCTGTTTGAGAACCATTGGAAACAACGATTTTATCATCTACAATTTTAATAGAATTGTAAGAAATATAAGCATTTTTATAGATATCTTTTTCAAAACCTTCTATCGGAACAACAGCTGCGCGATCATCATATTTTAAACATTTCCTATTTGGAAATGACCTACTTGATACTCTGTATGCCACAAAAGGTTTGCCATCACTATTCATACCCGCTGATAAAATTCTACCCGTATACATTTTCATCCCTCGATTTTTAAACTTCCGGACGTTTAACTGCCATGTCAACTGAAATTCCCGGAGGAGTATTTATGACAATTTCCCCAGGTTTGATTGTAACTTGACCTTCATCAATTACTCTTGCTTGAACTCCAACTGAACTGCCCGCTATTGCATCCGACCGATCTTGACCGTTAACTGTAACCTTATGTAAATTAGCTACAGGCATTACATAATATTCTGCATCACCAGAAACATCAGTAACGTTAGGTTTTCCAGTCGCATCATCTACAACACTAGAATCATCCGTTTGAACATCAGTAGCTGAAAAATTACTAGTAACCACTAGAAATATCATGATTGTGAATAAAATATCAATGAAAGGAACTAAATTAATGTTAGGTTTACTATCTGAAACCTTCTTTTTATGTTTTCCAATATCAATAGCCATCGAATCACCTATTGTTTTAGTTTACTTTCAGTAATTTCAGCATTAACATTACACTTCTCTAAGATAATATTTGAAATACTTTTATCTAACATACTTGGCTTAAATGAAACTTTAATATTTGCATAAGGATCAGAAATTAATCTTGTATTAACAACACCTTCTGCTTCTTGTAAAGCTTCAAGAGCGCATTCAACATTTGAATCGACTCTAACCTTAACTACTGCATAACCCCAATTAGTCATTTTAGTAGCAAGTTCAATTTTATCCATTTCTGCTTCAATAAGGCCTTGGATATAAGTGTGGAGTGGTATTAGCACAATTGCTACAAACATACCCATAATAGTTGTGGTTAAAGCAGTGTAAATACCTTCAGCCATTGCAGCAGAATCAGGATGAACTCCTAATGATTTGAAAGTCATCCAAATACCAATAACAGTACCAATTAAACCTAAAAATGGAGCTAATTCAATAATAGTTTTAATAGTATTCATCCCTTTAGTCATTTTTCCAACTTCAACAATGAAAATTTGCTCCATACTTTCTTCAACT
Organism: uncultured Methanobrevibacter sp.; assembly: GCA_904501935.1. Classification (GTDB taxonomy): domain Archaea; phylum Methanobacteriota; class Methanobacteria; order Methanobacteriales; family Methanobacteriaceae; genus Methanocatella. The sequence goes on from CAJGDA010000004.1 coordinate 13,018, forward strand.
TCAGTTTTGTTCTTATAACCAATTTTTAAAGTTTCAGAAATAATTCTAGAAATAGGATTTTTAAAACCATTAATTTGTTTTAAGGCTTCAACAGCACCTCCCCTTTCCATAGATGCTGTAACAACACCAAAAATTTCAGTTGTGTCTACTTTACTAATTTTTTTAAGATATGCTATCTTTCTTAATGCAATAATGAGACCATAAATACCAATAAAAAGAATTATATAAGTAATAATTCCTCCTTGAGTGAATATCTCCACTACTCCATCAATAAAAGGCATAATATACTCTATAATCATATTCATCATCTATCTAATATTGAAAAAGTGTTTATAAAAATAGTTTATTAGTTCCTATACTTAAATATTATTTAAAAAAGGGCAGAATTACTTCATTTTAGCTACTGTGGCCCAAGATTTTCTAACAAAATCCGGCATTTCATCATAAGTATAATTAGTTAAAAATTTTTTTGTAGTTGGGTCTGAAGGATAACCTGAACCAATCCCCCCAGATTTAATATATTCCTTATTAATCTCTTTAATATAATCATCTCTTTCAGCTTTAGCAATAATGGAAGCGGCGCTAACTTCAATATACTTATCATCTGCTTTATGTTCAGCAATTACCTCAATTCCTGTGTCATTGCATAAATTTTCTTGAAAACGTTCCGCTTTAACATCAACAGCATCGACAATAGCTTTTTTAGGATTTAATTTTAAAATTATGTTTTCCATGGCATTTTTTTCTATTTCATTGAGATTTACACCATTAGCTCTTAAATCGTCAATTTCACGAGCCGAAATAACAACAATTTCATATTCGAACATCTTTTTTAATTTTCTAGATAGAATTATCCGCCTATTTGGAGTAAGCCTCTTAGAATCTTTAACACCCATTCTTTCAAGAACTTTACCCATTTTTTCAGGAACAACAACACCCGCAATAACCATAGGCCCTAAAACAGATCCTCTACCTGCTTCATCAATTCCTAAAATATCCATAAAAATCAGTAAAAAAAAGTAAAAAAAAAGAAATAAATAATTAAATATTTATTTCATAGCTCTAAGACGAACTTCAGGTTCTAATGCAAGAGGTTCAGCAGCAACAATAGCAGTACCTTTTGCCACAACAGTCATAGGATCATCAGAAAGTTCCACTGGAATAGAAATTTCATCGAAAATTCTTTCTTTAACACCACGAAGTCTTGAGCTTCCACCAACAGCAACAGAATTATTGTAAACGCCCATCATTAATTCAGGGGATAATCTTTCTAAGATTTGATTTAATCCACCGACGATTTGTTGCATGAATGGCTCAACAGCATCAGCAACAAGCATTGAATCAATTATAACTTTTTTAGGCCTATTAGTTTCTAAAGATTTACCAATGACTTCAACACTTAAGTTTTCGATTTGTTCTGAACAGTGAACCATACCAACTTCAATTTTAGCGGATTCAGCATCATGAATTCCGATAGCTACATCATATCTTTCTTCTACAAGTTCAACAATTTTGTTATCAATATCATCTCCACCACATCTAACAGTTTCAATATCGTTGATTCCACCAAGAGAGATAATAACAATATCAGTTGATCCAGCACCAATATCTACAACCATAGTACCGTTTGGTTCCGCAATAGGTAATCCCGCACCAATAGCTGCGGCAAGCCCTTCGCTTATAACTAAAATGTTCTGTGCACCTGCTTTCCTACCTATTTCTTCAGCAGCATTTTTTTCTACTTCAGAAGCATCTCCAGGAATACCAATAACTATTCTTCCAACACGTTCTCCTTCATTAATACCTATCTGCATTGCCTTAATCAATAATGCTTGAGCTTGGACAACATTTTCAATGACTCCTTTTTTCAAAGGTCTTACTGCAAGAATGTCCTCAGGAGTTCTTCCAAGCATTCTTTTAGCTTCTTCACCAACAGCTAAAACTTCTGAAGGATCATCTTTTTTAACTGCAACAACAGATGGAATTTGGTATAAATCAAATTTATCTCCTGAAGGTTTTGCAATTACAGTATTTAATGTTCCTAAATCAATTCCTAAACTATTGCTAATAACTTTGGTGTCATTAACTTGTGGTTCTTCCTCTTCTTCTTTTCCAAAAATGTTCATGATAAACCCTCCGTTACAATATCTTTAAAATCTATAACGAAAATTCTGTTAGATGTAGCTATACTTTGAACTTTTCCAATATCCTCGTCATTATCAACTGAAATTAAAACAGTTGATAAAACAACTTCATTTACACCGTAAAATGGTTTTAACGCAGACTTGATAAAATTCGGTAGTTTGACTTCATTATTAAAATCAACATCAATGAAACCAGTAGTTTGCGATTCTTGTAAGATGGAAAATGATACTTTAGACTTTTCAAGAATTGATACAATTTCTTTAATTGTATCTTCCGGTGCGACCAATACCATTAAATTTGGTTCATTGTTTATGCATCTCTGTGAGATATTAACATAAGCCCCACCACATTGATTGGTAAGAGTTCTGTACCCATTAATGATAATGGCATTGCCATGAAGCATGATAAAATCAAACTTCTTGTCTAATTTACCATCATTTAATATTACATGCTCCCTAAATAAGATTTTAACATTATGATTAGATGCAATAGCTTTATATGCCATTTCATCAACTAATCCCGCATTTCCTGCAATAACACACCAACTTTTTTCTATCTTATAATTACTGTCAGTTGAAAGTCTTGCAGCCTGCCTAAGGACACGTATATTATCTTCAATCATTTAACTACTCGCATCAATATTAATCTAATTTGTTTTACTAAAACAACCCCCTAATTCTTTTCTAAAAACGTTTTATCAACATTTAATGAAAGAATTTCAAGATTGTTTATGAAAGTCTAACAATTAATATTTATTAAAAATATTATTATATATATTTTATCGTTAAACTTATTTTTTTAGGAAAAATATGATAAATAATATTCAAATGACGAATAAAAGCAAAACAATAATTATAAATAAAAACATAATTAACAATACAAGTAAATTTGTAAAATATAAAATAATCTATAATATTCAATAAAAATAACAAATGTCGATTAATAAATAGAAATTTACATAAAAATTAAGCGAAAAGAAAGATAAAATTAATAAGAAATAAAGTAAAAAGTATTACTGGAGTTTGAACATGAAAATTGAAAAAACAAATATGAAAAATTTTATTGCATTATCAGATATCATATCACTATTAAATATGGCATCAGGATTTCTATCCATAATATGTTCCATAAACCATGAATTTAGAATAGCCGCAATATTGATGATAATTGCAATCATGTTCGACTCATCTGATGGTTGGGTAGCACGTAAAATAAATAGGCAAGACGAATTAGGTTTTGGGAAAAATATTGACTCATTATCCGATATCGTTTCATTCGGAGTAGCACCGGCAATATTTCTTTATTGTTGCATCAACACCACCCCAGGCATTTTTCAAATAATAGTAATACTGGTTAGCTTATTAATTGTTTCCTGCGGAATCTTAAGATTAACAAGATATAATGTAATTGCAGGAAAAATCGATACAACAGATTTCATAGGTTTTCCTATTCCAGGAATGTCATTTATAATGGCATCACTATACCTTAGCGGATTATTCCACCCCTATATTGCATTAATATTAAGCACTCTAGTCTCATTGCTTATGATAAGCAATATCAGATATCCTAAATTTGACAACATACCTTTGATAGCAATATCATGTATATTAATATTGTTATTAATACTTCCAATCAAAATAGTCGTGTTTAATATAAACATACCGGCATTATTATTACTATTATTCTGCTTATACTACCTAATAATTAATTTAATTAATAAATGAGCTCATTACTCCTTTTAATTAAATTAACCATCATTGCATTAACTATTAGGAGTATGAAAAATGAATAGTAAAAAGCCAAGAGACCCATTATTTCCAAAAGGTTTTGAAGAAACTAAAGAATTGAAAAAAGAATTTTCTAAAAATTATCCAAAACCTAATAAAAAAGATGATGAACTAACACCACTGAAAAGATTAAACCATAAACTCGGAGTTTATTTAAGCCCTAATTCGATTGATATAAGTGATGATGAAAAAAAGAAAAAAATAGGAGTAATTATTACAACATTGATATTGACCACAATAATTATCTCCGCATATTACTTTATAATATATGAACCTTATCAAGAGGAATTGACACTGGCAAAGACAACAAAGCTCAATGAACTTCATGATTTATATACTGGAGCATTAACAGCATCCCCTAATGCATTTTCATTAGAAAATAAAATAAACAATGCAAAAAGTCCCGAAGAAATTGGACAAATAGATATTTTAGCACAAGCAACAAAAGATTGGAAATCTTTCCATATCAAATCCATTAATTCCAATCAAGATAAATACAATAGAACAATGGCCATTTACTCAAATGAAAGTAAAAATGTAATTCTTCCAACATATCAGGCAATACAAATGGTAAATGAAAACAATGCCGAAGTATTATCAAAAATTAAATTCGAAGTGCCAAATACAGTATCCGTACCTGTCTTAATTTCAAGGCTCCAAGCAGGAGCCGGGCTCATAAATGTAGGTAGCATTGTAGACATCTACACAAACAACACTTATACAAATGAAAGTTATGTTCTGAATAATACGACTCCTGATATAAGCGGCTGCACCGTTTTAGCAATAATGAGATATGAAGACAATGGCGAAATCGATTCAGAATATTCAAAATCCAGCATGTTAGTTAAAGGAAACAATACAAATCCAAACGAAAATACAAAATCATTTTCATCCGATGTGTTAGAGCTACTTAAAGGATCAATAATTAACGGATATGATGAAAAGGAAACTATGGATTTACTAAAAAATTACGGTGTGAAATTATCAAATTATGAAAGACAAATTAATTTGGGCGATTTGAATGCACAATATATGCTTTTAATTGAAACACCACAAGATAAAGTGGAATATATTATAAACAATATGGACAATATCGTATTAACAATTCCAACAAGCCATGCACCCAATTGGATGATAACTGAAATCAACTCCACATACTGAAATTTAAGAAAAGTATTATATTACTATTTAACAAATGTTAAAATATGAATAAACCAAGTATTTCCACTATAATAATCATCATTTGTATATTGATAATAGGTTTATATGCAATGGGTGAAGTAAATTATTTTTCTTCAAAAGTGGCTGTAGAAAGAAATATTGAAGCACCCGCTATTGTAATACCTAGTATTGGCGTTAATGAAAAAATTAATAATGTATCACTAAATCAAGGCGTTTTACAAGATCCTGGAGATAATATTCCAACACAAGGCCCTATTGTTTTATATGGACATAGAACATTGCAAGGTTCACCATTTCTAAGATTAAATGAACTATCAATTGGAGACTCATTATTGCTTGAATGGCCAAGCATTGGAGAATTAACTTATAATGTTGTAAATACAAAAATTGTGCCTGAAACAGCGGATGTTAATTTTGAGGGAGATAATTCAATATATCTAATCACATGCGATCCTATCGGATCAACAGCAAACAGACTGATTATTGAAGGAGAATTAAAAAGTGAAGATGCTATAAATAATGAGATACTTAAAGATAACCCTCAGGAATCATTTGCATTAATTATATGCGGAGCATTCTTAATTATCGGACTTATATTCTCATTTTTATATCCTAAAGAGAATAGAATTTATATTTTCGTGACTGTTTTAATAATATCTGCAATCCTATTCTATTTCTGCATAAATCCTATTCCATCTGAATTGATTTATGAAAAGATATTGTTCTTGAATGGGGGAATGTAATTGGATGTTGACAAGGAATATTTTTCAAATATAAGCACTAGAGAAAGAGCTATTTTCGAAGGCGCAATAAGCATGGGGGCATTATTCCACCAGTTTGTAGGAACTCCAATAAACAAAGATACTAAAGAAAGCCTTGAGAGAGCTATGGAAGAATCCTTAAAACTGCAACCTGCTATTGAAGATGTGAAAGTTAAAATCAGATTTGACAAACTTGAGGAGTCAATGACAGAATTTGACTACACTTCACTTACTGGTGATATGTTGGATGTTAAAATATTTACAAAAGTAGATAATGTTACCGCAGTAATTAGAATTGAATTCATTGAAGAACTCAATTATCCCCTAATGTATGTTGAAAATATTGAAGAAGATTAAAAGTTAGAATATTTCTTTTAAATCTTCTAATAATTCTTTTATATGGTTTAATTTTATATGATTCATTAAAACTACCCTAATAGCCACAGGGCATTTAGCAACAGAAGTTTTCCAACCCAATTTTTCTAATTTTCTAGCTAAAACATCTGTTTCCATATCCGGATGATTAAAAGCAACTATGTTCAATTCAGGTTCACAGACAACTTTATAACCTAATTCATCCAAACCCTCTTTAAAAAACATAGTATTGTCCATTAATTGTTTTGCTAATTTAGAGTACCCTTCTTTACCAAAATATTTCATGACTGCATAAGTTGCAGCTGAAGAGGCGCCTAAACGAGTTCCCACAATTGTTGATTGAGTTTTAACTGTTAAATAAGGGGAATCTACAGCCATAACTTCCAAATATTCTTCTTTTCTAAATATAATTCCTCCAGCAGGAATTGGAGCCAATCCCATTTTATGAGGATCAACTGTAATTGAACAAACACCCCTTAATGAAAAATCAAAAACAGGTAAATCAAATCCTAACTTTCTTAAAAAAGGAATGGAAAATCCCCCAAAAGCAGCATCAACATGGAAATAAATATTATTCTCGAAAGCGATTTCTGAAATTTCTTCAATAGGGTCAATTAAACCTAATTCAGTAGTCCCGGCTATTGCCACAATTGCAACTGTATTATCAGAAATCAATGATTTTAATGAGTTAACATCAATTTTATAATTTTCATCGAGATTTGCTTCCACAATTTTTAAATTTAACATATCTGCAGCTTTCTTAAATGAAAAATGAGCTGAGGCAGGAATAATAATTTCCCCATCAGTTATGCCTTTATACTTTCTAGCATGATTTCTAGCAGCTCGTATAGCCATTAAATTTGCTTCTGTTCCACCAGTTACAATATTACCATAAGGATTTTCAATAGATAATAATTCACCGATGGATTCAATAACCTTTCTCTCAATTAATTTTGTACCTTTAAACAATCCAGGGTCACCTAAATTAGTATCCAAAAACTTAAAATAAACCTCTTTAGCAAACGGATGTGCTTCAGTACACATTGAACCTAAGATTCTACCATCAGCATAATCATAATCCAATTTATGCATTTCAGACAATTCTTCTAAAATAATTTCTTTATCTATTGGTTTTTCGTCCATAAAATAACCTAATTTGTATAATTTAATAAAAATAAAATAAAAAAAGAAATAAAAAGATTATTCTAAACGTTTACGAGCAGCGTCAAGAATAATTTTTTGTTCAGCTCTAGCAACAGTCTTTCTAACATCAGCTATAGCATCAGTATTTGAAGATACACTTGTAATTCCAAATTCAACAAGTTTTTCAACAATGTGTGGAACACTACCTGCCTGACCACAAATACTGCATTTTACACCTGCTTCAGCACATTTTCTGATTGTTCTTTCAATCAATTTCATTACTGCAGGGTGTTCTTCAGAGTAGTGTTTTGCTACAAACTCGTTGTTTCTGTCAACTGCAAGAGTGTATTGAGTCAAATCATTGGTTCCCAAACTTACAAAGTCGATACCAATATCAATATACTCATCAATCATTATTGCAGCTGCTGGAATTTCAACCATCATACCGAATTCAACATCTTTATGAGGTTCAAAGCCAATTTCAGAACAAAGCTCTTTAGCTTTTACAAGCTCTTCCGGACTTTGGGATAAAGGAATCATAATACCAATATTTGTGTATCCTTGTTCGTGCAATTTTTTAATAGCTTTAAATTCACACTGAAGAATCTCAGGTTGATCAAGTTCTCTTCTAATTCCTCTCCAACCAAGCATTGGGTTGTGTTCTCTAGGCTCGTTTTCTCCACCTTCCAAGGTAATGAATTCATCAGTAGGAGCATCTAAAGTTCTATACCATACAGGTTTTGGATAGAATGCATCTGCCACAATTTGAACATTTTCTGCAATTGTATCAATCAATTCATCTTCTCTTCCATCAAGGATGAATTTATAAGGGTGAACACCTGCAGTCAACATTAAATGTTCAGTTCTTAAAAGGCCAACCCCATCTGCACCAGTTGCAGCTGCTTTTTCTGCAGCTTCAGGCATACTAACATTAGCTTTTACTTCAGTTACTGTAATGATTGGAGCTGCCGCACCGGCAACCGCTTGAACTGCAGCTGGTTCTTCCTTAGTTTCTGTAATTCCATCAAATACTAATCCTTTTTTACCATCTAAGGTTACACCAGAATTTTCTTTTAAAGCTGTAGTTGCATCACCAGTACCTACAACACAAGGGATTCCGAGTTCACGGGAAATAATTGATGCATGACAGGTTACACCACCTTCATCAGTTACAATACCACTAGCCCTTCTCATAGCAGGCACCATATCTGGAGTAGTCATAGTTGTGACCATGATGTCGCCATCTTTAATTTTATCTAATTCATCAATGTCTAAAACTATTTTAACTTTACCAGATGCCATTCCTGGACTTGCACCAAGACCCCTTACAAGAACTTCACCAAGTTGTGAAGAAGCATCAGCAGCCTCTTCTACAGCATCACCTAAGGTAGTAATAGGTCTTGCTTGTAACATGAATAACTCGCCATTTTCAAATGCCCATTCAGTGTCCATCGGTTCTCCGTAATGGGCTTGAACTCTTTTACCCATTTCAGTTAATTCTATGAGCTCTTCGTCAGACAATACTCTTTCTTTTCTTTTTTCTTCAGGAACGTCGATTTTGACACTTGTTCCATCTTCATCGTTAGTATACATTACTTTTTTATCACTGATAGTTACATTGATAATATCATTGTTAGCTTTATCAACTTGATAATTATCCGGAGTCACATCTCCAGACACTACAGATTCACCAAGTCCCCATGATCCTTCAATTAACGCAATTTCTTCACCAGTGGATGGGTGTGCAGTAAACATTACTCCTGCTTTATCCGCATTTGCCATTTTTTGAACAACAACGGCAATATATACTTTAGAATGTTCAAAATTATTTTCTTCTCTGTAGAAAATGGCTCTTGCTTCAAATAAAGAAGCCCAACATCTTCTAATATATTCAATTACTTCATCATCACCAGAAACATGCAAGAATGTATCTTGTTGACCAGCGAAAGAAGCTTCAGGTAAATCTTCTGCAGTAGCTGAAGAACGGATAGCAACATCAGTATCTTCTTCCCCAACTCTTTGACAAAGTTGGTTATAAGCTTCACGAATTAATAAAATCATGTCTTCTGGAATGGAAGATTTCTTAATCATATCTTTAATTTCTTCAGCAGCCGCTTGAAGAGCTTTAGTATCATTAATGTCAATTTCATCAAGAATACTCATGACTTTATCATTAATTCCAGCCTCTTCCATGAATTTTTCGTAAGCTTGTGCAGTTACTACAAAACCTGGCGGTACTGGAATGCCTGCTTGAGTTAATTCCCCCAAATTAGCACCTTTTCCACCTGCAATTCCGATATCGGATTTACTTAAATCCTCAAATTTTATAACATACATGAAATAACCTCTTGGTTTGAAAGTGATTAATACATTGACAATATTTGATAAAAAACATAGTCAATATTATATTTTAATATGATTTTTAAAGTTTAAATATTTAATTATAAAACAAGGAAATCAGTAAGAAAAAAATAGAATGAAAATAAAAAAAAAGAGTAAAGAATTAATTAAAAAATTTATTTAATTAAATCTGCGCCTTTGTCGACAACAATTTTACATGGAACTGGCATTTTCATGCCTGCTCTTTTTAAAGCAACTTTAGCTTGTTCGAAGTGTCTTTCTTGACAATCAATAGTAATAATTCTTTGATCTTTTTTAACGACAGCTTCAACACTGATTGGCTTACCAAAAGCATTTCTCATACCGCTTTGTACCCTATCCGCACCTGCACCAGTTGCCATTGGGTTTTCTCTAACAATTTGGTGAGGATATACTCTTAATTTTAAGTGGTAACCCATCCTACCTGCAGCTCTTTGCATTAATCTGTTAGAAGCAATCCTTGCAGCTTCTAAAGAATTGTGTCTAATTTGAGTTGGTTTTTTAACAGCTAAACTTACAGATACTGGGAATTCATCTCTTAAGTTACCCATATCATATTGTACAATTCTTGAATTTGGGTTTTTTCTAATATATTCTCTTCTTGTATAAGCACGAACCATAATAATTCCTCCGAATAAACATAACATTAAATTCATGTTTTAAATTAAAAATAGCTATAATACAATTAATTTCCACAATAGCTATATAAAAATTATATATCGTAAAGATAGAATACTTAAATATATTAATTAAGTTATTAATAAATGTTACCATATCTAAGAAAAAAAATATCTTAAAAAAAGGAATGACAAAAAATAGTGGAACAATGAAAATTAAAGGAAAAATTTGTTTAAATTATAAAAATGAAGATTCTGCAAGATTAGTGTATGATTCCCTTGAAATCGATAACAAAAATTTTGTTGAATCTGAATTGAAAGATAATGAAATAATTTATAAAATTAATAGCAATACTTTAGGTAGTTTTTTATCAACAGCTGATGATTTAATTGCATCTGAGATTGTTGTTGAAAAAATAATTAAAAAAACGCAAAAATAATAACAAGTTTTATATAAATAGAAAAAAGATATATTAAATAATATTAATTAATTCATTAGAGCGTGTTATTTATGGAATGTTATTATCATCCTGACAGAGAAGGTACTGATGTATGTGGTATTTGTGGAAAAGCCCTTTGTAAAGAATGTGGTTTAGAAATTGCAGGCAAAGTTTACTGTGAAGAATGTTTAGCAAAAATTGTTGGACTCGAAACAGGCGATAATAAACAAGAAAGTGAACCTGCAGTCGAACAAGACCCAATTGAAACTGAAGAAGTCGAAGTGATCGTTGATGATAACATCTACAATGTTCAAGAAGAGGATGTTGAATTTGAAGCACCATCAGATTCTCAAGAATATAAAATCATAAGTGAAGATTCACCCTACAACATTAGAAGCAACATTGAAATTGAAGGCGGTTTTGAATCTTCTTATTTAGATGATAATACTGAAAGCCTATATCAAGAAGCTCAAATGGAAGAAATAGAAGAAGTCCCACAAATGGAAGAGATTCAAGAAATCGAAGAAATCCCACAAATGGAAGAAGCTCCACAAATGGAAGAGATTCAAGAAATCGAAGAAATCCCACAAACCGCTCAAGATGAATTAGATTATGCAGAAGAAGAAATTTTAACTCAAGCAAGTGATGATGATTTCATTTACCCTGATCATGATTACGAACCACAAACTACCAGTGCAAGACAAGATTTAGAAGATAAATACGAAAAATATTTGGATGATTTATACTTTGATGAAGAGGACATTCCTTTAAGAGAACAATTAGCTAAAGATGAAGCACAATATGGTTCTTTAACTAAAAAAGAATACGCTCCAAGAAAAGAAGAAGCAGTTGAACAAGAAATACCTTCAAGTGGACAAAATAAACCTAAAGAAAGATTTAAACTCAAAGAAAGACTCAGGCCTAAAGAAAAAGTTGAACCTGAAACAGAACTAGAACCTGAAATATTAAAAGAGCAAGAATTAATTACTGATGAAGAAGATAAAGCTATACACAATTTAAGTTATCAAGATGGAAAAGAACCTATGGGCATTATAGACATCTTATTAACCATAATATTGGTATTGTTAGTATTGCTTGTATTATACTATATACTTTATTTATTCTTATTAAATGCAAGTTACCCAACATTTATAGATGCATTATTTGCTCTTAAAAATCCGCAAAATGTTATTAATGCTATTTTAACCCATTAAATAATGAAATATTTTCATTATTTACTTTTTTTATAAATTTTTCCAAACTTTCTTTATTTTTATATCCCAATATTCTAATATTTGAAGGATATTTATCAATATAATCTGAAATGATTTTTTTAGGAATTGGATTTTCTAATATGCTCAACACCCTTTGGCGAAAATGAGATGAAAAACCGTACAATATTGATTTTTCTAATTGTTCTAAATCATTATAAGGCCCATTGTCAATAATGTTTTTAGCCAATTTATCATTAAATAAATTTAAGGTGGATAATTGCTCAAAATCATAATTATTAGCTGTATCCAATATGGATTCAACATCTCGAATTCCATAAATTATTGAATCGTTTTTAATTTCCCGTTTTAAAACCTCGATTGTTTCTGAGGGCATCATGTCCAAAACGCCATCAAAGTTATCATTTAAAATACTTTCACGAATCAAAGTTCCGCTTACACCTTCTATTCTTTCAACAAAAATAAACTTATTCGTATAATCAAAGCCAATTTTACTTAAAGAATTTGAAAATGAGGTTATTACATAATTATCTTCTTCCAGTTTATCTTTTAAGATAATTTCATTAGTTGTCTTATCCACAATCTTATATGGTTTTGGCGCGATATGATGTCCCATATTTATCCTTTTTAAAATTTCATCAAAACCTTCAACAGGTTTATATCCCCTAGGGATGTAACTTGTGTTTAACGCCTTGAACATTTTACATAAGCATAATGAATATTGACCAGATCCCATTATTCCCATTGGCGGACCTTCAACAACAATATCCGCCCCAACTGAAATTGCGATTTCTGCCCGAATTTCCCTAGGCAATATATATGGGATACCTCTGCCACTTCTCTCAAATAAGCCCGGCACAATAGCTACAAATAACGAGTCGGGAAACATATGTTTGGCAGTTTTCATGCAATGAAAATGACCATTATGTAAAGGATTATATTCAGTAAAGTCAGCTACTAAATTAATGTCTGATGAGGCAATGGAATTACTACATTCACAATCCAAATCATCGAAGAATAATTTTTTATCTCTTTTAAGAATTTTTGAAACTTGGGACATAAAATTAAATATAATTCTTAAATTAAAAAAAACTTATGATTTAAAAACAGTGAAAAACATATATGAAATTATAACTCTAAGGAAGATTGACAATGGATTTAGTTATAAAAAATTGTAAATTAGTTGATATGTCTGGCGAATACAATATAAAAGTCGAAGATGGTAAAATTACTGATATTTCAAAAATTCCCATAAAATCAGATAATGTTATTGATATCAAAAACAACTATCTGATGCCAGGATTTATAGATCCACATATACATTTTAGAGATCCCGGATTAACTCAGAAAGAAGATTTTAAAACAGGCAGTTTAAGTGCTGCAAACGGAGGATTTACTACAGTAATTGATATGCCAAATACAATTCCAAAAACAAATACCTACAAAGCGCTGAAAGAAAAAATTGAAATAGCTAAAAATAAATCTGTTGTTAATTTTGAACTTCAAGCCGGTACCAATACCCTTGAAGAAATGGAAAAAATGGTTACATTAAATCCAATATCATTTAAAATATTCATGGACCTGGAAACAGATGATGATTTGGAAAAAATATTTAAAGATTTATCCATCTTGAAAGATACTACTGATTACAATGGACTTGTAGCAACACATTGCGAGAAAAAATCGATAGTTGAATATGAAACCGCGAAATTAAAACAAAAAGAAGAAAATGAAGCTATTGACTATACC
>CAJGDA010000005.1 GCA_904501935.1 uncultured Methanobrevibacter sp.
AGGAAATTGACTGTTTCTTCGGTACCTTCACTAATCTTATTGCTAGCATCATAAAAAGCTTCCCTAAAGTACCTCTCTTGAATAAATGCGTTGCCAGTGATGCTGACCAATTTCTTGATTTCATTAAAAGACATATATTTTGGATTTAATTTAGGTTTGATTACATTAACCTCACCATTTGGAAACTCTGCACCAACATATTCCCCATGCATATCAAAAACGAATATGGGGATGCTGTAATTAAGTAGTTGATCGATTAAAACAGAGACCGTATTTGATTTTCCGGCACCAGTCATTGCCAAAATAGCCAAATGCCTTGATAAAATCGGATTTGCTTCAACATTGACATCAACATCACTCTGATTGACTAATGTACCTATCTTTATAGGATTCTTAACTTTAAAGATTTCTTCCAAAACATCCTTATCTGCAAGGTTGATTTCAGTTCCCGGAAGTACTGGTGTTCTTGGCAATTTCAAATTATCATTAACATCACCAAGAATCTTTACCTTACCTCGAATATAATTATCTTCAACACCTATTTTTGAAATCTTTTGAATTGCCTTAAAATCATTTATATCAACATTTAAAGCATCATTTCCACGAATTAGATTTTCAATCATTCCCAAAACTTTTTTTCCGTCATATTCTATAGTAACATACTCTCCAACTTTTGGCATTTTATCAGAAATGAATGTGACTTCTGTAAGTGAGGTTTCTCCAACACAAATTCCAACTACCATGACATCACTTCCCTGTTTGTTGTTTCATAAATCTTAGCTATCTTCAATAATTCTTTAATGTTTCTGTCTGTAATCACCACATCATTATGCGCCTTATTCAAAAGATACGGATATCCTTGAACTGATAAAACATTGATTTTCTTAATAATCTCAAATACTTCCTCTTTTGAAGCCTTATAAGGCAATTCCACTTTCAATACATTTTTATTGTCTTGCAAACGCAAGTAGAATACTGTAAATGTTAACTTCTTAAAAAAGTCTTTGAAATAGGGGAACGAAGCCTTTTGACTAACATGCCTATATTTAATTATAGACATTCCCTGCTTTTTTGTAAACTTGTCCAAAAATGCAATATCAGGAATATTCCAATGGAATAGCTCATTGTCTGAAGAAGTCTTGGAAATTGAGATTATCTTTTTCCTATGCTCTAAAATCTTTTTTAAAAGAATAATCTTTTCAATTGAAGCCAAATGAAGATTATATTCCTCAATTTTGTTAAGGTTTTCTTGTTTTGGCAATTCAATTAATTGTAAAGAATCTCTGATTTCTGGAAACACCAATCCAAACTTCCTTATTTCCAATCTTCTTTCAAATTCATTTAAAAGAACATCATCTTCATTATTTTTTAGTTTAGGAGGCAATTTTGCACCGCGTGGAAATGGATTCTGCAAATCCCCTAAAATGGATCCGTCAATCATATAATAATCAACATCATAATCATTAATGGCTCTTAAAGCACACTTCAACTCATAAATGGCCATGTAGTTGCTTAAAAGTTCATCTAAAAAAGAGATATTCGATATTTCAAATATGTCTGAGTCATCGATTTTTTTAATTTCACCATCATAAATTATGGATTCAGCACCTACTGCACAGAAATTGCTTGTCAGAAATTTCTTCTTATTAAAACTTCCATCTCCAGCTGCAATAGTGAATTCATCAGAACTTTCTTCAAAATTTCTATCAAACCAGTTAAATTCTAATTGGGATTCAACATTACTATCTGAATCAATATCATGGATAAATCCTCTTTTAGCGATGGCTTTTTCATATAACGAATTTAACATAATATCACATTAACTAACTATGTAAATAATTAATAAAAAAAAGTATGGTGAGAGCAGTTGAAAACTACTCCATTGAAGCTTTTAAGATAGCTCCAGTCAATTCTTGGACTTTAGCTTGAACATCATTGACTTCTTCTACAACTGTACCAGTTACAATAATGTCCCCACCAGCTTTTGCAGCCATATAAGCTGCTTTGCCGTCACGGATTCCACCGCCAACGACTAAAATATTTTTAGGAGCTGCTTTTTTGGAATATGCTATCATTTCAACCGGAATTGGCTCTTCTGCACCGGAACCTGCTTCAAGATAGAAAAACTTGATTCCAAATAATTCGGCAGACATTGCATAAACAGCAGGTATTTTTGGCTTGTTTCTAGGCACCAAGTTAGCATCTCCAACCCAACCAACAGTTCCGCCAGGTGAGATAACCATATAATGCATAGGTAAAATTTCCATTCCAGATGCCTTTACAGCAGGTGCGGCTATTGCTTGAGCACCGTTAATCCAGTGAGGATTTCTTGAGTTGACATAACTCATGTAAAAGATTGCATCAGCATATTTACTTACACTACTTGTATTTCCAGGGAAAATAATAACAGGAACAGCAATGTTTTCAGACAAGATTTTGCAAGTGTTATCTACATCATCACCGTTAACAGTAGATCCTCCAATCATAATCCCATCAGTTCCACCTTCAATAGCAGCCGTAGCTATTTCTAAAGCTTCCTCAGGTGTTTGTTCATCAGGATCTATTAAAGTGAAATGTATTTTCCTAGTTTTTAATATATCTCTAATATAATTTTCAACGTCTTTCATAAGAATACCTAAAATAAGATTTATAAAAAATGATATATTAAATTAATTGTTTTTTAAAAAAAATAGTGAAAAAAATAGTTAAGAAAAGAGAATAAATCTATCCTCTTGGTTCTTTAGCTTTGTATCTTAAACCTTTGTAACCGCATTTTCTGCAAGTAGTTGCACCAGCAGGGTTACGAGCATTACATTTTAAGCAGATTTTTACATTAAACATTCTGTTTTCTGCTTCTTCAAATCTTGCCATTAATAACTCCTCCTATAATCATGAAAATAAATAATAATAAAATGTTATGGTATACATAACTATTAATTAATTATTTTGAATTAATAGTATTTAAATGTTTAGTAAAATAGCCTAAATTAATGAAAATCTAATTTTTTAATAAATAAAAAAACATTCAACAAGGGTATTAACAACAACCCCTATTGAATTGGTTATGAAAAAAGTTTTTTTACTCATTATAATCAATACCATGTTCATCCAAAAACTCATTTTGAACTTTGACAACTTCAACACTAGTATCCACTTCACTGTAGGCTTCAAGCAAATCATGATTCAACTCCAAAAAGGTATGGCCCCATTTAAAGCCATCCATAAGCTCACGAGCATCATCCTTAAAGCGAGTAATGTACAATGTAGCGGCAACAGCCTCAACTGTTGACAAAATACAAGGTTTTCCATAATTGACAGGATTAGTTGCTATTAAAAACGGAAGTGACCTGTGATATTTGGATAATGAAAAGAATTTTTTAGATTTGGAAACTTCATTCCAAGAACAGTCCAAACCTACAATTCCCCTTCTATGCACCTGCCTGTAGTCTTCATATGATACAGCTTTTTCAGCATATGGATTTAGAACAATTGCACCACCGGGAATCTTATTTATGTCATAGACTAACCTACATTTTCCCTGCTTTTCCATTTTAATGGAAGTGCATTTCTTCCTATCGCATTCATCTGCATGAAAAACTGTAATCCTCATCTATTTGACTCCTTTAATGCAGAAGTGTTTCCTGCTTTAATTTGGTAAAGAAGGTCCATTTGCTTTGCAAATTCATCATCCGAAATGCCTAGCTCCTGACTGATTTTTGGGACACCTTTACTTTCTTTCAAGGTTATGCTTTCAAGCAACGGTTGGACATAATCAGTATATGCTTTTCCATAGATATTTGATGTTGAATTGATATCTGATTTTGGATCCATTATCATATAAACTAAATAACCTTGCTTTTCACCTTGAGATTGGCAGATTACAATGTTCATTGTATTATTCTCATTTGCAGTAGTATTATTTCCAGGGATTCCCTGAGTGAAATATATATTCCAATCATTGCCGTTGAAGTTTCTCTCTTCAGGCTTTGAAAGACCCTGAAACTCATATATGTCCATAAGTGCAGTTGAGTTGTCAACTGTTGAAATATTATAAGTTATCTTGTGTTCCTTGTCCTCATATGAGTGCATGTACTTTTGCTTACCGTCTACAAGGGATACATTTCCAACAAAAGCCCCTTCCATGAAATCAGTTTTAAATGGAGTAGTACCTAAATCTTTGCTTCCATTAAAGACACCAGAGACAAAAACAGCCCCGACAATTGCAATAATGGCTATGATTGCCACCGCTATAATAATCAAATTTTTATTTTCCATTAAGAAAACTCCTTAATTTAATATTATAATTTTAGTTAAAAGTCTTTAATATACGTTTAGTATATCGAAAAAGTATTTTAAGTAATAAAAACAAAAAAATCTATTGATTAGAAAAATAAGGTCAAAATATGAATAAAAAAACACAATATCAATTATTACTTGCAGTTTTAGTAATAATTGTAATATTCAATTTATCCATTATTTTTACTTCCATAATGGACACCCCCGATAATTCGTATAATATTACAACTGTCGGGAAAAACGCCAATGGTACAGTTTATAAGATTGTAGCTGGAAATATGTCATCCAATGAAACCGTTGGATTAATTTTAGGAGTACATCCAAGAGAACATGAAATTCATGATGCTATAAACAATACAGTATATAACATTACGTCAGAAGATGGAAGTAAGAATCTAACTAAAAAATATGTTATTTATTATGTCAAAACAAAGGACAATCTAACATCACGTGATGATACTCGTCCTGCAGGTGAAATATTAGCCAATAAATACATCGTTCCAAATATAGCTAAAGATAAACCATTCATTGTAATTGATGTCCATGAGATAAATCCTGATTATGAATATTCAAACTTCATATTCAGTTTGTCCAATAGAAATGATAAAATTGATTCATACATTTCTAAGTTAACTAATGATGTAGGTCTTGTCGATTATAAGTTTGATGAGGGTACAAGTCCTGAAAAGGTTACAAAGCCTATAGCTAAAAAAGGAATCAATACATTTCTTATGGAAACTTCAATTACAGATTCACTATCACAAAAAAATCAAACCGCACAAAAGTTAATTAAATGTTTAGATGAATTAAAACCTTAAATTGGAGATAACATGAATAAAACTCGTGGAATTTTAATTGGAAGACTGCAGCCCATTCATAATGGGCATATGCAAGTAATCAAAAAGATTTTAGAGGAAGTAGATGAAATTATAATTGGCATTGGAAGCGCTCAGTTAAGTCATGAAGCAAAAGATCCATTTACAGCCGGTGAGAGAATTGTCATGATTTCACAAGCATTAGCTGAAGAGGGCATAGACTCTTCAAAATACTACATCATCCCAATGCAGGATATTAATTTCAATGCGATATGGGTTTCACATGTTAAAATGTTAACTCCGCCATTTTCCATTGTTTATTCTGGAAATTCTCTTGTTAAGCAGCTATTTTCAGAAGAGGGTTTTGAAGTAAGACAACCTCCTCTTTATGACCGTCTGCACTTATCAGGAACTGAAGTTAGGAGAAGAATTCTTGATGATGAAAATTGGCAGGAACTAGTTCCAAATGCAACTGCAGATGTGATAAATGAAATAAATGGCGTTGAAAGGTTAAAAAATTTATCTATAAAAGAGATTAGTGAGATATAACAATAGTTATTTATATTAATATTTTCATAATAATAACTGGAGAGATATAATGGTTGTAAGAGTTATAGAAGCAAAAGAAGACAAAGTTACAACAGCAGATTTAATTGCAGAATTGAAAAAAAGTACTAAAATTGATTACTCTGGAGCTATTTTTACCTTTGAAGGAATAGTGCGTGGAAAAGAAGAAAACATGAACTTAAAAAAGTTAATCTTAACTACACCAGATAAACAGAAAACCGAAGAAGAAATTGAAAAAATAGTTGAAAACGCGAAAATAAAATATAACGTTCATGAAATTTCCGTCGTTCACTACATTGGTGAATTCTACACTGGAGACATGTTGTTTCTAGTTGCAGTTTTGGGAGCTCATAGAGGGGAAACTCTTGATGCATTAAAAGAAGTTATTGAAACTGTAAAATATGAAGTTGAATTTAAAAAAGAAGAAATATCTGAAGAAGGTACTAAAACCATTCTTGCTGGAGGATAATGATATCATTACTATTTATTTTAAGAATCATACTTCTGTTTTTAATAATTTATGCTATAATCAAAAACCTAAAAACATTATTAAAAGCAGGAGTAGTTATATTTATAATTTTAATATTATTAGGATTGATGGGATATTAATCCCAAATCCCAACTTATTTTCCGATGATTACTTCAGTTGATTTGATAATAGCAGTAACATCATCACCTTCAGACAAACCTAATTTTTCAGCAGACTCTTTAGTAATAACTGCAGTAATAACATTAGGTTCTGAAATTTCGATTTTAATGTTAGCCATTACGGCACCAAATTCAACATTTGTAATTTTACCATTTAATTGATTTCTTGCACTGAATTGCATTTTATTTCACATCCTTAATATTGTATATTATTTTATTAAATATTTAAATATTTTCCTATGATCACTTCAGTTGATTTGATGGTTGCGCAAACATTATCGCCTTCAAACAAACCTAATTTTTTTATTGACTATTTAGCAATAGCTTTAGTAATAACATTAGGTTCATTTACTCCAATTTTAATGTTAGCCATTACAGCATCAAGTTCAACATTTGAAATTTTATCATATACTTTATTTCTTAAACTAAGTTTATTATTTTCACATCAATATGTTATTGACAGTAAAATATTATGTCGAATTATATATAAATTTTTCGTTTTTTACAAAAATAAGACTATTGAAAACGATTACTGAAAATAATTCATATCGATTTAAAAAAATTAAAAAATCAAATTTTAAATAAATTTAACAAACTATTTTTTTATTATAAAGAAATAATTAACTAATATAACACTAAAAAATATTTTTAAATCTTTTAATTTAAATTATAATAAATATCCAAAATTAATTTACAATTTTATCGAAATTCATACTATTTTAAAATTTAAATTTTAAATGGAATTAGAAAATTTTATTAAAAAACAAATCGAAAATAAATAGTATGAAAATCGAAATGGAATCAATTGGTACAATCCACACAGAATTTAAGGAAATTGAAGGTATGCCAATTCAACCAACTGGTGCAAAAGGAATAAAAGGAACAGTAGAAATTAAAGATAAATATGTTGATGGTCTTAAAGACTTAAAAGACTTTTCTCACATTCATTTGATATATCTATTGCACAAAGTTGACGGTTATAAACTTGAAGTAAAACCATTCATGGACAATACCAACCATGGAGTATTTGCAACAAGATCTCCAAAAAGACCAAATCGCATTGGAATGAGTGTTGTTAAACTAAATAAAGTCGAAGGGAATAAAGTATTCATTGAAAATGTAGACATTTTAGATGGAACACCACTTTTAGATATCAAACCCTATGTTCCCCAATTATATGAAGATACGATTGATGAGCTGAAAATCGGATGGTTTGAAACCAAACACCAAAAGGCAAAATCACAAAAATCAGATAATCGATTCAAATAGCTATCATCAAAACTAATTTTAAAAAAAAGCCAATTATCTTGAATAAATCAACATAAACCGTCTCTAAAAAAAAACTCCCTGTAAATTAAATATTTTCGGGAGTTAAATTATTCAAATTATTAAACTCAAACATATTCCAAATAAGATTGTAACAATCATCTGGACCATTTTTAGACCAAGAATTCACAATATATTTATCTCCATTATGTTCAATGACCTCTAAAATACCAAGCTCGCCTGAACTTTCAAAGAACATATAATACCTATCATCCAAATCAAAAGGTTTGACAATATGACCTGTATCATTTTCAAACCATGCCTGATGATTTATAGGAGTATCTTCAGAAATATGAAGAATATGCCCTTGACTATCTGCAAAGGTACCATTACCTCTATTAGATAAAGAATCCGGACCTAAAAAAGCATCAACATTTACTGCACAAACAGCACCTAACATTAATGAAAATATCAACATTATTAAAACTAGTTTCTTAAACATGAACTTGCACCCCAATCATTTTAAATCCATTTTTTTAATTTAAGCTGAATGTTTTACATTGATTATTCAAAACAATATAATATAGTTATGTTGTTATGTATCTCTATATACAATTGTTTATAAAATTTATTAAGTAGAATGAAAACTAGTTTTAATCTAAATGCGTTTATGAAAAAAAAGAAAGTTTAAGATGAAATAGTTAATCATCTTATACAAATATTATAAATTGTTTATAGCTTCAGTGATTAATTGAATTGTTGATTCAATATCCTCCATACTACAAACACTAACTGGAGTGTGTATGTAACGGGTAGGGACAGATAAAACACCTGTTGGAATTCCTTCGCGGGTCAAGTGAATTGCAGTTCCATCAGTTGTTCCGCCATCACTCACTTCTAATTGGTATGGAATGTCATTATCGTCTCCTGCTTTAATAAGCATGTCTTTAACAGATTGCTGGGTTAAAATACCCCTTCCGCTTGCATCTGCTAAGATAATAGCTGGACCTTTACCCATTACAACAGGAGCTTCTTCCGGTTTGATTCCAGGATGGTCGCCAGATAAAGTTACATCAAGTGCAATAGCCAAATCAGGGTTTAATTTGAATGATGCTGTTTTTGCTCCCTTAAGACCAACTTCTTCCTGAACAGTACCTACACCATAGACAGTAGCTTTTGTATTTACTCTTTTTAAAACTTCCATCATTACATAACAACCTACACGATTGTCTAAAGCTTTACCCATAATCAATTTACTAGGATATTCGACAAATAAAGAATTGAAAGTCATTTTATCTCCAATTCTGACAATCTTTTCTGCTTCCTCTTTGTCTTTTGCACCAATGTCAATAAACATGTCATCCGCTTTAACGACTTTGTTTTTCTCTTCTGCAGTTGTTACATGAGGTGGTTTTGAACCTATTACGCCAATAACATTTTCTCCAATGGAGGAGTGAATGGTAACTGTCTGGTTCATTAGCATTTGGTCGTTTATTCCACCAATTGTTGAGAATTTAATAAATCCATTATCATCAATGTATCTAACCATTAATCCAATTTCATCCATGTGTGCTGCAAGCATTACAGTAGGAGCCTTCTTTTCACCTTTTTTAGTTGCTATCAAGTTTCCCATACTGTCTTTTTCGATTTTATCTGCAACACCTTCTAATTCACGTGTAATAATTTTAGCTACTTCCTCTTCAGAACCGGATACCCCAGGTGCTAAAGATAGCTCTCTCATCAATTCCATTGTATCACCAAATTATTTTTATAAATTTAATATGTTAAATAGTTTGTAGAAATTTAAATAAATAATTTTAGTTAAAAAAAATAAGAAAGAGAGATATGCTATCAAACATATCTATTTTTCTAAAGCTTTAAATCCGATAGGGGTTGTACTGTATTTAGTTCCAGCGGCCATAATTACATCTTGGACTGAAGAAGTGAGTTTTGATTGAGGTCTCCAAGGTGCATCTTTGTCTTGGCCAACGATTGATACTTGATTAACTATATCATTTTCAAGCAGGTATACTAAAATAGCTGATACCACACCACCATCTTGACCTATGATTGAATTTGCTTTAACGGTGAAAATTTCAAGATAGTTTCCAAGAGGTTTTTCATCAATGTCTGAAGGATATATCTTATCGCTTACAAAAGTTCTAGGACATGCAAAGTAGCATGCATGGCAATCTTCATCACATTCGCCTTTCGCTACCGGTTTTCTGTGATTGATTTGAATTATATCCTTAGGACAGACGTATTCGCATGCACCGCACAGCACACATGACCCGACACTTATTACATCATTTTGCAGATTCTCAAATTGGCAAAGACTTGATTCAGTTATGAACTCCTCTTCAGTTATTGCCCTTTTGGACAATACCGGCCTTGCAACCGCTTCCCTTTTCTTATATCGTTTTGTGTTTCTTGAAATTTTTTGATTGGCTATCTTTTCCAAAAGAGCTAAGCCTTTTTTAGGCATTGCTTCAGTTGTAATATAACCTTTATTGATAGCGTCTTCAATGATTTGCTGACCTTTTCTGGATCTAACGATTACAGTTGAATAACCTTTAGGAGAACCAACTGAACCTACAGAGATGTCAGAAACGTCAGAAGTATAGTCAGTGCAGATATGGCAATTTTTACGGGTAAAAGGCTCAGTTTCTGCAATTGGAATTGAAAATACACTACCGTCAATTAGATAGGCAACAAATCTTCCCTTATCAATTCTGAATTCTTTAACTTCATACAATTCAATACCTTGACTTTTCAAATATTTTTCAAGATATGAATAAGAAAAATTCTCCATACAAAATAAACCGATTTTTACATCAATAGGTGATCCACCGGTTTGGTTTTCATATCTATTGATTTTTGTAGCTGCTAATATCTGACAGGGTGTTCCTACCATTGCAGTTTTAATATTACTCACTTTTTCACCTCTCCATATAGACCGGAAGATATCTTCCACTAATACATATTTTGTTTTATACCTATTTAAACCTTTTTAAAAATTGAACAAAACCAATATAATAATTATCTTATCAGATAATTGGTTTAGAATTAGAAAATAATTAAAAATAAAAATTAAACATGATTATAACAAATTAGGAAATAATTGAAAAATAATATCCGAAATTATTAAGGACCTGTAAATATAATATTAAAATAGGTGAGAGCATGTCAAATGTAACAATATATTTTAGTCCATCTGGCACAACAAAAAAAGTTGTTGAACAAATTGCTAGTAATTTTAACAAAGAAATTGAGACTTATGATTTATTGAATTTTAATTCAGATAAGGAATTTTCCTCTGATGATATAATTATTGTCGGAATGCCTGTTTTTGCAGGAAGAATTCCAAAAACCGCAAGAAACAGATTGTCAAAATTAAAAGGAGACAACACATCAGCAATAGCTGTTGTAAACTATGGAAATGCACATGTGACAGACGCATTGCTTGAATTAGTGGATCTTTTAAAAGAAAATAACTTTAACGTGATTGCGGCAGCATCTACCATAAGCCACCATTCAATTTTTGATGGAGTTGCAGTCGGAAGGCCAGACAGTGCAGATATTGAAAAAATCAATGAATTTGCAGACAAATGCAAAGAAAAGATAGAAACCGGCGAAAGTCTAGAATCTGAAATACCTGGAAACAAACCATATGTGGACTATAAACAATTGCCATTTGAAATAAGCTGTGACGAAACAGTTTGTGTATTCTGCTATGACTGCATTTCAATTTGTCCTGAAAAAGCGATACCTGATGATGATCCAGTAGACATTGATTTGGACTTATGCTCCAGATGTACAGCATGCATCTCAATTTGTCCTGAAAATGCGCGTAAGTTTAGTGGAGAATCTTTTGAAGCTAAAAAACCAGCATTTGAAGAAGCAAATAGTGAAAGAAAAGAGCCTGAATTCTACTTATGAATTTATACGAAAGTGTGTGTGAATTTTATGCTCTCTATTAATATTTTTTCATATTAATTTTATAAATTTAATTGTAAAGAGCAATCCTATCAAAAAATAAAGTGATATTATGGGATTATTTGACAGATTCAAAAAAAATCGAGGAAAAGCTAAAATTCCGGATATAAAAATAACTTATGAGATAGATGGAAAAGCAGTGTCATCTGAGGAATTAGAAGAGCTTTGGAAAGAAGAAAAAATAATAAGAGAAGAAAATAAAAAATATAGCAAATCAATAAGGATTTGGGCAGATAACAACACCAAAGGTCAAAATTTTGAAGAACAAGGAAAAATCGATAAAGCTATTAAAGGCTATGAAAAGAATGTGAAGTTAAATGCAGACACACCATTCACTTATAATAGACTAGCTTCACTTTATCATATGAAATACGAGTTTGAAAAAGAAAGAGATACACTTAAATTATTCATTAACCGATGCATTGATAATCCCCGAGCTAATAAAAATAATATAATAGATTATAGAGAAAGATTAGAGAATGTAGAACAATTTTTAGATACTGGAAAATGGAAATTTGATTGCTTACCCTCTGATGCAAAAACAACTTATTATGATATTAAAGAAGCAAAAACACTTCTTAAAAGTGAAGAAAAAGAAAAAGGAATCAAAATATTAGAGAAAATCATGTTAAATGGTACATTCAATAATACTGTGTATAATACTCTATTCCAAACTTATAAAAAAGATAAACAATTTGATGATGCTATTAGAGTATGTGAAAAAGCTATTGAAGTATTAGGATTTTTTAGTAATGATAGAAAAGAAAGATGGACTATAAATCTTGATAAAGTTACAAAACAAAAAGAAAAAAAGGGAAAATAATCTTAATTTTCCCCATTTTGAAGCTATTAATAATCTCAGATTATTTAATAAGACTCAATACAATATTTTTTTATAAATGTTTTTTTAATTCAATTATAATATCTTTTGGCTCTGTTAAACTATAAAATTCAGAAATGAAGTCATAATAATTCCATGATTTGCCACATGCAGAACAATAAAATCTTTTTTCATATCAACCGGCACTATGTGAGTTATCTGAATGAAAGGGACAGAAATAAATGTCATAATTTTTCTTAGACTCTATAAAATAATCTGATGCAACATCTTTGACCAATTCTTGCATATTAATTGTAGAAAAATCAATCTCTTTATGCGCAATCATATCTTTATTTGTTTGCCTTTTTAAATTCCGTTCATTTTCTATTCTTTGTTGTCTTTTCTGCAATAGTTTTGAAACATCTTTAACTATCCCTTCATAAACGATTGGAATATACAGAATGACATAAAATGACAGAACTATTAATGAATCTGACAGCCCTTGCAGAAACAGATGAAAGATTCAATGCCCCATCCCACATCAAATTATTAAAAAAAGACTTCCCTAAAAATCTAATTTCACTAAAAATAGGTTCTGATAAAATTTTTTTAGAAATTTGGGGGAGGATACTAAAAAAAATAAAAGAAAAGGAAAAAATATTAAGCCGTTTCAATATATTTTGCATCTATTTTTGGAAGAGTTATGGAAGCACCTATTGTGGAAGTGTAACTATAAGATCCATCACAATAACCATAAACAGTGACATAATCATCTTCAACGAAATCATTAGTGCCCTCATAGGCAACATAAACAATATCAGAGTATGAACCATCTAGAGCCAACCTCATTTTTCCACCATTATTATCTTCTATAATTTGAATAATCTTTCCACTGGCTTTATACTTTTCTCCTTTATATTTATCAGCATTCTTATTTACAGTATTAAAATCTAAATCCTGACATTGTGCTTTAAAATCACTTTCAGATAAATTATTATCTTCCTTATGAGTAGAAACATCTCCACTTGAACTAAATATTGCTACAAGGAGAAATATTACAAATAATCCCACACAACATCCAATCAAGACCTTTTTATTCTTTTTGAAGAAAGATTCCTCTTCGACTACTGTTTGTGATTGAATTACTGGGGCAGTAACTTTTGCACCACATTCTTGACAATGTTTAGCACCCTCAGGAATCTCCGCTCCACATTCCTTACAAAACATGATTAATAATTTGTTAATATGTAATATAAAAAATAGGTGTAAAATATATAATACACCATTAAGAGAATCTCTCCATATTATCTAATATATAATAATTTTTATTGAGAACATTTGAAAAGTAATAATACTTCTAAATCATGTGTTATTACTAAATCAAAGAAAATTTAAACACTTATAACAAAATTCTACTTATAGATTCATTCTCTTTTTAGCCACATTCCTTACATATTCATTTTCATCATTATTGGAAATTTCTTTCAATACCTTTTTACTTCTTATTTTTTTGGTGGCTGCTTCACGAACCCTCCAAGACTTGTCATTTTTAACTACATCCGTCAAATAGGTTTGGTCCTTAATAAGAGAAATAGCTCGAACAGAAATATTCTCAGAAATACCCTGTTCATATATTTTCATTAGACATTTTTCAACCTTAATTTTATTTAAAGCCCTTAGGGAGAATTCTTCATCTTCATTTGCAAGAACAATTCTAATCAATGTTTCCAAATCTGAGATATTATCTAAAGTAGATTTTCTAACTGATTCAATTTTTGCATTTTTCAATATATCAATAAATGCCTTTTCACTAGTAATATGACTTAAAGCAATATTAGCAATTTCTTCATCAGTAGAATTTATTGCAATATACTCAAAATCCTTTTCATCAACTAAGGCAGGATTGTTTATTGCGTGATTTCTTACAAACTGGTCATCATCCTCAATGGCAATTTTAGTCAGTATTTGAGGATTACTAATGTTATTTACTGCAATTTGGCGAACAAATCTGTCTTTTTCGGATGAAATAATGTTGACCAATGTATCTTCATCGGTTATTTTCTTGACTGCTTCGCTCCTGACAATCTTATCATCATCATTTAAAGCGATATGAGATAGCAGCTCTTCATCATCCAATTTGGATACCACATCCAGACGAACATCAGATTTATCTGAATTCAAAACTATATTCTTTAAAATTTCCGAATTGTCAATCTTATCAAATATCAAAGACCTGACTTTAGCATTGTCTTCGCTTTTGGCAATCTCAGCCAGATAGTTTTCATTATCTATCTTATTTATTGCGGCTTTTTTTACTTCCTCATCCTTATCTTCAATAGCTATCTTTTTAAGAACATCCTCATCTGTAAAAGAGTCTTTCAAGATGACTGACCTTTTAATTGAATTATCATTAGACTTAAAGACCAAATCATATAATACGTCTTCAGAATTAATCTTTTCAACTGATTTATTTCTATATCTTTTATCTTCAGCTTCGATTGCAATCCATTCAAGGGTTTCTTCATCAGCTATCATATTAAATATTTCATCTACACGCCGATTCCTTTTTGTATTGATGACAATTTCAGCAATTGATTTGTTATTTTCCCCTAATCTTTCCCATGCAAAGCTTCTCACATCAAAAAATTGTGAATTCAAGGCGGCATCTCTCAATAAATCCTCATCTTTTACTTTATTTATTGCAATTAACCTAATGGCCCTATCTTTAACATTTTTTGACATGTCAAGTGCGACAAATTGATTTGTGATTTTATCAGCCGCTTCTGCTCTTTTATATCTATCCTTATTAGTAGTGGCTATTTCTTTTAACTGTAGCTGATCTTCATCGATTTTAATATTATCTAAATCAACTTTATTCTTTTTTTCTTTCTTATCATTGCTTTTAAATCTATCAAATAAACCCATTTTAATTTACATCCTCATACATTTTCTCTAAAAAGCTGGCAAGGGAAATAATATCTTGGCAGTTATGTTCAATAATAGGTACAACAGGCCCTATATTTTTTTCTATTAAATAGGTATCATAATAACCTGGAATGTATTGGCCCGGAACATCACCTTGGCGTTTTATTCCAAATATTTCACGTTCTATTGTTTGAAGTTGGCAATTTGGAAGTGAATTTGACCAGAGGTTTTTTGCAAAATACATTAAATCAAGATGAGGCAAGTCCATATTAGCTTCAATTCCATTATGTGTGCACCTGTTTTTGATGAATGGCACATCGAAAGTTTTGCCATTGAATGTAACGTGCACGGAATCCTCGTCAAGATGTGATAAGTAAGCTTCAATGATATTTGGTTCTTCTGTGTAGTTTCTTAGGAAATATTGTGAAGCGACAATGCTGCTTCCTTTAATTTCGGCCACGCCTATCAATATTATCGGAACATTGGAAAGCCCTTTGGTCTCAATATCCATAAACTTAAAGTTTTCAATATCAGTTAAGCTTATGCATTTAATCAGGTTATCCCTACATCTTTTAGAATATCTATTATTATCCAATAAGTCCATTATGTCCCTAAAAGACATGCCTTCCATTTCATCTAGAAATTTAGTGGCGATATTTCCATATTTATCATGATCCATCAATGACTCAATAGTATCATAACCTTTATTTTTAAGATTTTTTTCTGTTTTTAGGCCAATTCTTGGAAGCAATTTAAGATTGCTATTGATTTGATGCATAAAATCATTATCTTCAATGAAAAAATCAATTTTTTCTTTTGTAGTAATTTTTAATGCATCTCCAAAAGAAGTTTTTGATATCCTACAATCCATTACATCATTCAATGATTTATTATCATATTCAATCAGCAATTTTTCTTTTAAATCTCTAAAATAAGAACCTGAAAGACTTCTTTCATTATAATTTATATCGTCTGATTGATTTGAAGAGTGTAATGAACCAGATAATGCATTTCTTAAATATTCTTCCATTTGATAATCATATGTCATTCAATTAAACTTTATTAATTAATGCAATATATAGTTTTTTAATAAAGTATACTTGATTTTTTATAAATTATACAATAACATTTATATATAGTAACTTTCAAATAATATAATTGGCTACAAGGTAGCCGGAGAGATAGATTAAACAGCCAAATTTTAAAATTCATTTCTCTAAAAGCTTGTTAAAACAAGTTGTTAGGTAGTTAAATTTTCTAACTACCTAACATCCCAAAACTTTCTTTTTCAAAATTTTTAAAATAAAATAAAAATTATCCCATTTAATCAACTTAGAAAAATTTATATGATTTTTAAATCAAAAATAAATATAGTTACATTTAAGGTTTTACTATGAAGATTAAATTAGCTATAATATATGGGATAGTCATTTGGTTTTTAACATATGTGCTTTCATCAATTTTAAACCCGATTTTTACCGATAATCTCCCTGATATCAACATAGTAGTGCCGATAATTATAATAATTGTAACCGGATTTTTTGGAATACTTTATATCAGAAACATTGAAGAAAATGAAGTTATTGAAGGTTTTACAGTAGGAGTAATATTTATCATCATTGATGTAATCTGCGATTATGTTTTTTTAATTTTACCAAAACACTACACCATAATGATTCGAAATTACCCTATGCATATTTTATCCATGACAATAATAACTTTATTAATAACAACATTTTTAGGATATTTAGCTCAAATGAATATTGATTTAAAATAAGGAGATTAAACTATGATACCAAAATCACACCCTCGTTATGAATCATTAGTTTTAAGAGATAAAATGGTTAAAGCTTCACAGGAAGGTTATTTAGCAGATTCAGCATTAATTGCACATGGCAGAGGAGAGGCTTTTGACTACTTGATTGGTGAAAAAACAACTTATCCTGCAAAAAGAGCAATGTATGTTGCGGTTGCAGCATTGCTTCTATCAAGCAACCCAGTAATTTCAGTCAATGGAAATGCTACTGCACTAGCTATTGATGAAATAATTGAATTAGCTAACGCCGTAAAAGCTAAAATTGAAATAAACTTATTCTACAGAACTGACGAGAGAGTTAAGATTATCACAAGATTATACAAAGATCACGGCTATAAAAATATCCTTGGAACACTCGATGACGATATTGAGTATATTGATGATATAAAGAATAACAGAGCTACAGCAAGTAAAACAGGAATTTACTCAGCAGATACAATATTAATTCCACTTGAAGATGGAGACAGGGCAGAAATTTTGAAAAATGCTGGTAAGAATATAATCACTATTGATTTAAATCCCCTTTCAAGGACATCAAAAATGTCTGATGTTTCCATTATGGACAACATTGTGCGAGCAATACCATTTATGACAAAGATAGCTGAAGATTTGAAAACTCAAGACAAGAAAGTATTAATGGATATAGTTAATGACTTCGATAATGAAGAAAATCTAAAAGAATCCTTGGAACAAATCAGAATGAAAGAGTGAATATAATGAGAGTAATGGGAATATCAGGTATGCCAGGTTCAGGAAAAGCTTTAGTTTCTGAAATTGCAACTGAAAGAGGAGCAATTATTGTCAGTATGGGCGATATTGTACGTGAAGAAGCTAAAAAAAGAGGAGAAGGTTCTAAAGAAACTGCTAAAAATTTAAGAGCTGAATTTGGACAGTATATTGTTTCTGAATTAACTATTAAAAAAATCAAAAAACTTCAAGATGAAGGAATTGAAAACAGCATTGTTGTTGAGGGCATAAGAAGCCATCATGAAGTTGAGATGTTTAAAGAAAACTTTGACAATTTTATCATATTGTCAGTCTTTGCAAATCCCGCCATAAGATTCGAAAGATTGAAAATTAGAATGAGGGAAGATGATTCGACTGATTATAATGAATTCAGAGCTAGAGATGAAGCAGAATTAGGTTTCGGAATAGGCAATGTCATAGCTCTTTCAGATAAACTAATTGTCAATGAAAGCGACTTAGAAAGTCATGCCCAAAAAATTAGTGAATTTTTCGATGAAATCGGTTTATAGCTTATTTATCTTCTAAAACTGCATCTTCGATAATATATACACCACTATCAAGATGCCATTCTTTTTTATCTTTTAAAATTTTAATTCTTTTTTTAAAAATAGGTCCGTCAATTGCTAATGTTTCGGCCTCGCCACCTTCAAAAGCTATGTTGACCTGATACTTTTCATTGATTTTTACAAGATCATCAATAGCTTCATCATCAATTATCCTGCCTAACCAAGATTCATCCAAACCCCAAGCGGCAACACCGCAAACTACTATTTTAAAACCTAAAGAAACGATTTTTCGCATATATTCTAGTTCATCGACATGCCAATATGGAGATATTGCCTTTAAACCAACTTCACTGCACAATTTCTCAATTCTAGATTTTTGATAAACAGAATAAAGTGCACCGGTATATATAGCTTCAACTCCTAAACTTTTGAGATTTTCAAACTCTCTTTTTAAATCTTGGAGTTCCTCTTCTTTAACTCCCTCAGTTTCAGCTGAAATGATTGGGATATCAAGAGCCTCTGATAATAAATCAGTGATATGGATATTGGGAACATGAAACATATATGATTCATCATTCCTAGATTTCATAGAAAGAAGATATTTAACATCTTCTTTCGATTCTAAAGCATTGAATAATGCCATAGTACTATCTTTACCACCGGAAAATAATATTGCTACATTCATGAAATTACCGTTTACGTTTGTCTCCTAAGAATTTCCTAAATCTTCTGTATGCTGGAACAACAGAATCGATGTAAATTCCAAGTAATGCAACAACAACACCCAATCCACCACATAACAATGTAAATTGTGTATTTGTCAACATTGTTGAATTTACATTGTTAATGCTATCTTGAATTGGTCCTTCAATATGGGATGCGACAATACCCCTTTCAAGTAGATTGTTTTCAAATGTATCCAATGATGCTGAATCAATCACAAGACGCGCATGGACTTGTGCATATGATAATGTACCACCATAAACTAATTTATACCAATCTGAAAAAGATTTTAAAGCTTCAGTGGAAGTATAATTCTCTTCAAGAGTAATTTGAATTTCAGAAGAAGTAATATTATAATTTTTATAATGGGAATCTATATTGCCGACAATAGATTCAAAATAATCATGTTCTCTCTCATTAAACGTCCACAATGGAATCGTGATGGATTCTTCATTAAAGGATTTAAACCCTTCAGTAGCAGACAAATTATCCTTTAACTCATCAATATTTACGGAAGATGATAAATCCAAATATAATGTCTCTTCATTATTGGGCATGCTTCTTTCAAAAGCACCTACCACTGCAGGCAGCTCATCATAAATTGGATCAAGGAAAAATGCTCCTCCAATAGCTCCAATTAAAAAAGCAACGATAAGAACTAAAATAATTTCTTTTTTAGGCATGAATTGTCTTAACATCCCAATAGAAAATGTAAACACCATCATTATAATAAACAAAATAAGATAAATAACTATAACTATCATGTCCATAAATTCACAGCCTTTAATTATTAACAATTTATATTTAAAACATAATAGTTAAAATAATTTTTTATGAAATCCTCATTATTTCCTATAAATTATCATATTCTCACTATTTGCAGGCCATTCAACAATTAATGTATTTGCACCCTTATCAAGTATGATTGATGTTTTTTTGATATTTGAGTTAAAACATTCTTTTATTTGTTTGCTATCTTTACTCTTCAGTTTCAGATTGCAAGAAGCATAATTATCGGCAATAGTAATTTTTATTTTATTATTGGAATTTAGATTAACTGTATGTTTTGACCCCTGACCTTCACCGTAGACCTCTTTAATTGCCCATGATATTTTTGATATTACATATTTGGCATTCAAGCTATCAGTTATGTCCATTGTGTTTTCAATTGCCTGTTCGCTCAAAGGCAAAGTGAAAATCATTAGAAACAATAATGAAATTGCAAAAATCAAGATGTACTCAAGTGAAACCTGACCCCTATCTTCCCTTATCATTTAAATCGCCAAAAATAAATTCTTTGCAAATAACATCATTATATCACCATAAAAAACCGCTATTATTAAACCGAAGAATATTGATGGTGTAAATGGAAATGAAACCTTTACGGAAATATAATCCGATATAATATGTTGGGCACTCATTATCTTAAGCTGCCACATTTCTTTATTGGTTATGCCTCCTGCACTTTGTGATTTAAAATAATATTTGAAATCATCGCTATCTTTAGCCTTGTAAACTTTTAGATTCCCATCAATATCATCCAATAGCTCTATAATATGTTCATCATTAAAATAAACATCATTAACAATCATTCCTTCCTCTAAATCCTTAACTGATATTAATTCATTGAGAGTTGAATCGATAATATACCTTAAACTTCTAATATTGAAAACATTAAATAAAAAATCAACATTATTCTTGAATAGTCCTCTTTTATTGATTAAATGAGTAACGAATATCACCAAGAAAGGAAATGAAACAAGAATGCTATTAACTACAACGCTAAATGAAAATGGATAAATAGACAATTGGGGAAAAACATTCAAAAAATTAATATTAATACCTGATGGTATTACTGCAGCAATTGCAGTAAATAATTTTACATCACCACCACCCCACATATTCAATTTCCATAACATATAAGTTATAGTATATGTGATTACCATTGAAATAATTGAA
Organism: uncultured Methanobrevibacter sp.; assembly: GCA_904501935.1. GTDB lineage: Archaea > Methanobacteriota > Methanobacteria > Methanobacteriales > Methanobacteriaceae > Methanocatella. The sequence goes on from CAJGDA010000005.1 coordinate 21,085, forward strand.
GCTAAAATAAATTTAACGTTATTTGAAATAATTGATAAAATCGCATTTGAAGACAATCCGAAAAATATCAAAAAATAATTTAGGTTATCAGGAACAACATTTCTTTTGACATCATAAATTGCCGCAATTATGGAAAATAACATTGTAATTATTATCTGAATCAAAAAAATACTGCTAAAATTCATGATTATAGTATTTTACTTCAAACTATATTAATTTGATAGAAAATAAGCTCGTTAAATTGTTTTTAATATATAAAATTGAATAAAAAAAGAAAAATTAATTTTTAGAAAACTCATTAATAGCTTCTAAAAATGATTTAAATAAAGGATGAGGCCTATTAGGTCTTGATTTGAATTCTGGATGGAATTGACATCCTATAGCCCAAGGGTGATTTGGAAATTCAACAATTTCTACTAAAAAATCGTCAGGGCTGGTTCCAGAAATGATTAAACCTTTATCCTGTAAATCTTGCCTGAAATCATTATTGAATTCATATCTGTGCCTGTGACGTTCTTCAATATCGATAACACCATAAGCTTCAAAGGTTTTAGTGCCTTCAACAATTTTACAGTCATAAGAACCTAAACGCATAGTTCCACCCATGTTTTTGATTTTCTTTTGCTCTTCCATCATATCAATAACAGGGAATTCTAAATTATCATCAAATTCAGAACTATTCGCACCAGGATAACCATTAAGTCTTGCAAATTGAGTTACCATACATTGCATTCCAAGACAAATTCCGAATAAAGGCACATTATTTTCAATTGCATATTCAACAGCATCCAATTTGCCTTCAAAACCACGTTCTCCGAATCCTCCTGGAATCAAAATACCGTTTAACTCACTCATAGCATCCCTATCTAACTCTTCCACATCAGAGCTTAGGAATTTAATATTGGCTTTAACGCCAATGCTTGCCGCTGCATGAAGCAAAGATTCTCTAATACTGATATATGAATCTTCAAGTTCCACATATTTACCGACAATACCAATATTAACTGTTGGCTCGGTTATTTTTAGAGATTTTACAATTTCTCTCCATTCATCCAATTTAGAAGAATCAGGTTCAATATCCAATCCAATTCTCTTAACGATGAATTCACCAATATTGTGTTCTTCCAAAACTAATGGCACTTCATAAATTGTGCCGGCATCAGGAGTATTTACAACAGCTTCATAGTCAACATCACAAAAGTGAGCGATTTTTCCTCTTAATGCATCATCAATAGGTTCTTGAGATCTGCACACTATAACATCAGGGTTAATACCAACACTTCTTAATTCTTTTGTAGAGTGCTGAGTTGGTTTTGTTTTAAATTCACCAGCTGCATTTAGGTAGGGAATAAATGTAACATGGACAAACATAACATTTTCACGGCCTTCCTCATTTCTGAGTTGTCTTAAGGCCTCAAGGAAAGGTTGGCTTTCAATATCTCCGACAGTACCTCCAAGCTCAACTAAAACTACATCATAATCAGCGCTTTCAGAGTTTTCCCTAATCATTTCTTTAATACGATTAGTAATATGTGGAATGACCTGTACACATTCACCAAGATATCCTCCTTCTCTTTCTTTAGCAATTACTGATTCATAAACTTTACCAGTAGTAATATTGGCTAAACCATCGAGTTCAACATCTAAAAATCTTTCATAATGACCAAGGTCCAAATCAGTTTCCATACCGTCATGTGTCACAAACACTTCACCATGTTGATATGGATTAAGTGTTCCGGAATCCCAGTTTAAATACGGGTCTATCTTAATAGCAGCAACTTTTAAACCATATGATCTTAAAATTCTTCCCATAGATGCGGAAGTTATACCCTTACCTATGGAACTTACAACCCCACCAGTTATAATAATATACTTTGTCAGAAAAATCCTCTCCATAAATTAAAATTTATGTTATAATTTTAGTTTTTCATGATATATAAAAATTTAATCCTTTTATAAATAGGATTTCTAAAGGCTATTCTTCCAGTAATTTAATTTATTTGATATTGTGCGATTAGTTTCATCAAATTGGTACTCTCCATTTTCACCATAATTGGCAAAATTTTGTTCCTTAATGAACAAATCACAAGAATCATCAGGCCCAGTTGAAAATTGCCCTTTTCTGCAAACCATTCCATAAGCCGCACCATATGGGCTCACACTCCAAAAGGCACAATTGAGACAGATGTTGTCACCATTGTTTACCATTGAATCATAATCCGGTTCCCCATAACCATAGGAATCATCATCTTCATTGAAAAATTCCATGCATTCACTGCAATATTTATCCTCATCCAATTCATTTCCACATTTTGGACATCTCATAATACGAACCCCCTTAATACATGCCATACATCTCAAGTATTCTAGTCCAATGAGAATAATAAAACATCTCATTGCATTTTCCATTGAAATTGAATGAATCTGACATTGGCGCACAATACCATCTCAAAATATCCTCAATGGATTCGCCTGATTTTTCAGAAACATAATCAATGAAACCTATTAAACCATTTTCATCCAGTCCATTAGGATTATACATATGATAGGAAGTTATGGCATTTAAAACAGCCTGCAATCTAATTTCTAAACTTTCTTTATCTTTAATACATCTTTCTCTTCTATCTTCAATAAATGGATCATCGGGAATAATTTCTGAAAGCAGATCAAGCCTTTCAAGTGCCCTTTCATAGCAATCCTCATACATCAGCATGTCGATGAATTGCTTATAGCAGGCTATGGCTTCACTTTCACGATTTAACTCAATCAGACATTCGCATTTCTCATCGACTGCAGTATCCCAATGTGGAGATTGTTTAAGAACATTATCCAAAAGAGGAATAGCCGATTCATATTTTTTCAAACCAATATAACACAATGCCCAATTCCAATTTAAATCATTATTTTTAGAACGTTTATAATAGGCCAATGCTTCAGAATATCTTTCCAATATTCTTAAAACCAAAACTAAATTGTTCAATGCCTTTTCATTATCAGGATTTAATTCAAGACATTTCCTATAATATTTTACGGCACTTTCATTATCGTCCCTTACATAATTATTCATAAAACCCAATTCATAATAACATTCGCTTGCTCCATAGTCCTCCCCAATCTTGCATAGGCATTCAGCTTTTCCATTTAGAGCTACTTCATCATTATACATCATATCCAAAGCCAAATCATAAAAATCAATAGCTTTCAAATAATTTCCATTATCGGATAATCTTTTGGCATTTTCAATGCATTCATCATAGGAATATTCGGGTTTTGAAGAATAATGAACTCTTTCGCCTCTTTCATATGATTCATCATCAGATTTATCTCGTAAGTAGTCGAAATATCCTATATCCGGAACACCCAAATCATTCCCATCACCAATAGGGTCGCCAACTTGCCACTCCCTCATGATCATCACCGCAAAGTAATATGACAATATAATATTGTGTTTAAATTGTTATAAGTTTAATGTTTTTATGAATCTCTTAACATATTTATCACAAAATTCCCAGGTATGCTCTCCAGGAGCTTGAATAAATTCAGCATCAATATTTTTGGACTTTAAAAACTCATAAAAATCAACATTCTTATCAAATAGGAAGTCATCCATACCGCAAGCCATGAAAATTTCAGGGATGTTTTCACAATTGTCAATGAGATATTTAGGATTCTTATCTGAATCTTTAACTTTATTTAAATCGCCAAAAATGGATTCATAGAATTCCCTAGACCTTAACACATTATTATCACTGACATAATTAACAATGTCATCAGTTATCAATGCTGATGAGATCATGCCAATTTTGGAGAAGTTCTGAGAGTATTTCAAACCATTTCTAATTGCTCCATAACCTCCCATTGAAAAACCTGCAATGAACGTGTCTTCCCTTTTGTCAGACAAAGGAAAAATGTTTCTTGTAATATCCAATAGTTCCTGACCCACATACTCCCCATAATATGCGTGAGCCTTTTCATTATCAAGATAGAAGCTATTATCACCACAAGGAATTACAATAGCTATTCCGTTGTCTTCCGCAAACTTCTGGATAGATGTATTTGCCAAAATGATATCATCGCTGCCATACAATCCATGAAGCAAATACAATGTCTTATATGGCTGCGGAACAATTTCTTCAGCATCTTGGAGAAAATGAATATTGTCTGATGGCAGAATTACACTAATTGATGTCCTTCTCTGTAAGCTTTTGCACTTAACGTCTCCCCTGAATAAAACCATAAAAACACCTTATGTCCATAGTTCTGTTATGAAAAGCGGACTTGCATCATCAGCCTTTTCAAATCCGCAGCTTTCATAAAATCCGACTTCCTCATCATATCCCACTACAACAATACGCAAATAGTCCTTATAGATTTCTTTAACCCTTAAGACCAATGCTTTTCCAATTCCCTTATCCTGATATTCAGGCCTTACAAGCAGATAATGGACATATGCAGTCATGATTCCATCATCCATTGCGCAAATCATACCGACCAATTTATCGCCATCCCATGCAGAAATTACCGTTTCAAAGTTTCTCATTGCAATTTGAAGTTTTTCCGGGAAATGGCCTGAAGACCATTCAACTGACAAAAACAAATCCCGCAAATCTTCAACACTGAATTCATGTATTTCCTTGTATTCTATTTCACTCATCATACCACCCTATATTCTGTCCATTTATTTGAAAAATATCTGTAAACGTAAATTCCAGCCCTTACATACCAATCGATGAACATTGCAATCCATGTTCCGAATACGCCAACGCCCATCCAATCTGCTATAACATAGGATAGGCCTATTCTGCATATGAACATTACCGCCAAACTGATGTACATTACTGATTTTGAATCACCTGCACCTCTGAATGTAGATGGCAATGTGAAGGAAATCGGCCATATTATGATTGCAAATATTCCATGCCAAATAACCATTTCTGTTGTCATTGCTGCGGTTTGAGCTGATAGATTGTAAATGCCCAAAATCAAAGGCAAACCTGCAAAGATTAACAAGTTAATGACAATATGTGAAATTATTACAATTACCAAGCATTTTTTATTGTAATATCTCGCCTGTTCATAGTCATTAGCACCAACACATCTTGAAATTACCGCAGTTAATCCCAAATTGATTGCAAAACCCGGCAATACTGAAAATATCCCTATTGCATATCCAACAGAGTTTGCAGCTATTGCCATTGTTCCGAATGTAGAAACCAAACTTAAAACCAGCACTCTTCCCAATTGGAAAAGTCCGTTTTCAACACCATATGGAATACCTACTTTCAACACTTTTCTAAGGATTTTGAAGTCAAACTTATGCCTTAAAGTCCTTTTTATGTGCAGTTTATAGTCTTCATCAACAACGAAGTGCAATATCAAAATTGCAGCCAGCGCTCTTGAAATGACTGTTGGAATAGCTACACCTCGAACATCCCATCCCAAATAGTAGATACAGAATGCATTGCCGATAACATTTAATACATCACAGATAAGCAATATCTGCATTGGCAATGATGCATTATTAGTTGTTCTAAAAATTGCTGCACCCGCATTGTAAATTGCTAAAAATGGAATTGAAAGAGCAACAATATACAAATACATATCAGCGTTTGTCCATACA